>CABTZM010000114.1 GCA_902489295.1 uncultured Collinsella sp. | reverse complement strand
CCGCGCATGGACTTGATGAACGCACTGATGATGTCGTAGTGCATGTCGCCGTTTTTGTCATACGTAAAGCCGCGACGCGGGTTGGCAATCTTCACGTCATCCACGGTGATGGGATAGCGCTCCCCCGCCGCAGGCGCTGGCGTTCCCTCGGTATCGGGACGCGTGACGGCAATCTCGCTCGCAAGCTCGAGCGTCGTGAGCGCCGAGCGAGCGTCACCCGCTGCCAGCGTGCAAATGGTCTTGACCGTATCCTCATCGGCCGAGAACTTTCCGTTCAAGCCCTGTGGTGCCTCGAGCGCACGCTCAATAAGCGTGGCGATATCCTCATCCTTCAGATGCTCAAGTTCCACCACGCGCCCACGCGACAACAGTGCCGAGTTGACCTCGAAGTACGGGTTCTCCGTCGTAGCGCCAATCATAATGACGGTACGGTTCTCAACTGCATGCAGCAGGGCATCCTGTTGCGACTTAGAGAAGCGGTGAATCTCATCGATGAATAGAATGGTGCGGCGGTCGTACGTATTCAGGCGCGTCTTGGCCTCATCAATCACGCGGCGCAAGTCCTTCACGGTACCCGTCACGGCGCTGACCTCGACAAACTCGCTCTTGGTATGGTTGGCGATAATATGGGCCAGCGTCGTCTTACCCGTACCGGCAGGCCCGTACAGAATCACGCTCGAAAGCACGTCGTGCTCAATCGCGGCACGCAGCCATGAACCCTTACCAACGGCCTTTTGCTGGCCCACGTACTCGTCGAGCGAATTGGGTCGCATGCGCACCGCGAGCGGCGCATTTTTAAAGGAACGCTCGCGCGTCGAGGCAGAAAAAAGGTCGTCCATAGCCATCCCGTGCATCAATCAAAAACGTTTTCAACTAACCAGTATACCGAATATATACGAACTACCGTTCGTTAATATAGGTACGGTGCGGAAACTCCAGACCAGGGAACAGCTTGCTCGTCAGTTCGCAGAAATAACCGTCCGTCATGCTCGCGATATAATCCACCACGGCTTGATCCTTGTCGTCCTGCCAGGCATAGGTGCGATCGTAGTAGGAAAGCTGCTGCTCAATGCGCGAAATATGGTGCTTAAAGATGTACGAAGACTCGTCGCCTTCATTTAGATCCCGCAGACAACGGTCGTAGAGCTTTACGAACGCCTCGCGCAGCTCCGCCTCGGAATCGCCTTCGATACCGCCCTTGCTATAGATCTTCTCGTAGTTCTCGCGCTTGGCTCGGCGAATTTCCTCAAACAGGTCCTCGCTCATCTCGATGCGCGGCTTACCATAGCTGTGCTCAACGATATCGATGGAGGCATGCGTGAGGATCCAACTGTTGTAGGCACCGCCAAGGTCATCGTCAAAGGCGTCGGGTGACAGCAGGCCCGCCGCAATGGCGTCTTGGCGATCGCGCCCCACGTAGGCAAGGATATCCGAGATGCGGACCACGCAGCCTTCGAGCGTCATGGGACGCAGGTGCTCAATTGCGCCGTAACCCGCGGCAATGCAATCCTCAACCGTCTGATCAAACTGTTCAAAAGAGCCCATGTCCGAAAGCTCAAAAACACGCTGTTCGTACTCGCCGTTGTGGCACAGCACGCCATCGAGCGTCTGGAGCGACACGTTGCGGCCATACAAAGCGTCGAGCACACGGACCGACTGCACGTTATGGAAAAAATAACACCCCGTGCGCTCATGATAGATATCGTTGAGGAAGCGCTCGCCGGCATGGCCGAAAGGCGTGTGTCCCAAGTCGTGACCCAGGCCAATCGCCTCGATCAGATCGCAATTGAGCCCCAGGGCGCGACCGATATCGCGCGCAATGCGGGAGACAAGCTGCACGTGCAAACCCCGGCGTGACAGATCGTCATTGCTACGAAAGCTAAAGACCTGCGTTTTGCCCGCATACCGGGTGTAAGCCGGAAGATGAAGTATCTTTTCGGTATCGCGCATAAACGCCGGACGCATAAGCGTGCCTTTGTCGGTAGTGCGATCAATACGACGAATGACCTGGTCGTCGTTGCAACGATACGGGTTGACATAGCCCGAAGCACGATCGGCGGCAATACGCTCGACAAGTTCGGGCGACAACGCCGAGGGAATACGGTCCATGCGCGCCTTAATGACGGCCGTTTCTTGATTAGTTGCCATGGCATGCTCCTTAAGAAGGATGCGCAATTGATTACAAAGTGCAGCCCACGACCTCGATTATGGCAAAAATCGGCACTAAAAACGGGAGCAATGGCAGGGAGCGCGATTTTGTGAAGAGGCAGGAGAGGGCAAGGACCAGGAGCGCGGCGGCAAATGCCACGATGCCACCCATAGGGTCGAGCGTGCAAAGCGCGAAGAGCGCCTTGGCATCCCCCATGCCGATGCCCGGGATTTGGCGAAGACGACGCCAGAGGGACTCAGTCAGAACGAGAGCAAGATACACAATGACGGCAAGACCCGCGTGGTCAAGCGCTGTGTTCAAACCGAGGTCGAGCCAAACACCCGCCAACGCCGCCACGGCACACGCGCCGGCAAGCCCATTGGGAAACCGTCGCTCTCGGGCATCAATTGCCACGCCGGCAAAGATGCAAATCCAAAACGGGATATAGACCATCGGACGCCTCCTCGAGCTGCATCGCAAAAGCAAAAACCACCACAAAGGTGCCTGTCCCCTTTGCGGTGGTTTTGGTGGTGGTTATTTGGCGCCTTGCATGACCTCGTCGAGGGTAACGTTGACGGCATGCTGCGTCGGGACCCAGTCGACCTTTAGGAACAGAGCGGCCACCGTGATGGGGATATAGCTGAACATAAAGATCGGGAAGGTAAACAGGTTGGTCACCAAACGCCACTTTTGCGCGCAATGAATATGCTTGTACTCAAAGATGGTCGTGAGTAGCGCCAGGATAAAGAAGGTCTGGTACATCATCACGAAGGTCATAATGAGCGAGGCGGCACAAGCCTGCATCTCGACCTCGGTGGCCAAGAAGCCGTGCGAAAGCCCGCCCACGATGAGGAAGGTCGCGTTGGCGAGCATGGAGATCAGGGACAGCAGCATGCCCGGAGCGATGGTCATAAACATGTCGTAGGCAGCAAAGCGATGATAGCGGAACGTCGACTTGACCAGGTGCTTACCGTAGGTAAAGAACACCTGGTAGAAGCCCTTGGTCCAACGCATGCGCTGTTTCCAGGACGCCTTAAACGTCACGGGCTGTTCGTCAAAGAACTCCGCCGGCGCATAGCCAATGCGAATGCCGTGAATGGCGCAGAACGTGGTGAACTGGATATCCTCGGTCAGCGTATGGAACTGCCAACCGTGCATGCCCTCGATCACGCTGGCGGAGATGAGGTAGCCCGAACCCGAGACGGCGCAAGACGTCTTGCAGATGTTACGCGCGTTGTTGAGAAAGCGCGCCTCGCGCAGATACCAGGTGGCATTAGCTGCCGAGATCCACGAGCTGCCGAAGTTCTTGGAATTGCGATAGCTCGTGACCACATGGAAGCCCTGGTCAAAGGCATCGTTCATCTTAGACACGTAATCGCGGGAGATAACGTTGTCGGCATCGAAGATAAAGAAACCCTCAAACGTGTCGGGATACTCGTTGAGAATGCGATCGAAACCAAAGTCCATGACCCAGCTCTTGCCCTTGCGGGCCAGGTCATTGCGCTCGTAAACAATGGCACCGGCCTCGCGTGCGAGCCGCGCGGTGTTGTCGGTGCAGGCGTCGGCAACGACAAAGACCTCGATGAGCTCGGACGGATAGTCCTGATCCTTAATGGAGCGTACGAGATTGGCAATTACTGCTTCCTCGTTATGTGCCGCAATAAAGAAGGCGTACCGGTGGAGTTTTTTGGCCTTGGGAGGCGCGACCTCGCCCCGAAGAGCGCCGATGACAAAGAAGACCGCCTGGTACAGAAAGCAGACCGTGAGCAGCGTGACGACAATCTGGTTGAAGATCACGATGGGTGTGTTGGTTTGTAAAAAGGCGAGCATGCAGGCTCCCAGGAACGCGTTACGTAAACAACCGTATATCTTACCGCAGGCTTACCGAGTTCAAGAAACCACCTAATACTGGCTAGGCTTCGAGCAGACCGAGCTGCGGAACGATTTCGTCACCGGCGGCAGTGCGGCCGAGCGAACGCGGGGCCAGGTCATCCAGAACCGCGGCAAGGTCCCACGGCAGCTCGTCACGGCACTCAATGCGCTCCCCCGTCACGGGATGGTCAAACGCCACGCGCCAGGAATGCAGAAACTGCCTGGTCAGGCCCTGATCGGCGCGCGCATCGCACTTACCGTAGAGCGGATCGCCCACGCAGGCGTGGTTGATGTGGCGCATATGCACGCGAATCTGATGCGTGCGGCCCGTAAACAGGTGGCACTCGACGAGCGTATAGCCGTCGTCAAAACGCATGGAATCGAAGCGCTCGAGGACCTTAAAGGTCGTAATGGCCTGGCGCGCGAAAGGATCGTCAGAAACCGCCATCTTGACACGGTCACGCGTAGAACGGGCAATGCCAGTGTTAATGGTGCCCTCATCCATAGCGATATGACCGTGAACGAGCGTAATGTAGCGGCGGTCGAGTGTGCGCGTACGGATAAGATTTTGGAGCGCGCGCTGGGTGTCGTCGTCCTTTGCCGCAAGCATGAGACCCGAGGTATCGCGATCCAAACGATGCACGATACCGGGGCGATCCTCGCCCTGCACGGTGCCCAGATGGTCGATACCGCAGTGATAGACCAGAGCGTTCGCAAGGGTGCCGCTCTCGTGGCCATGCGCAGGATGGCACACCAGGCCACGCTGCTTGGAGAGCACAATGAGATAGTCGTCCTCATAGCGAATGTCGAGCGGGATGGCCTCGGGAATCACATCGGTGGGATCGTGCGGCTCGGGCAAATCGACCGAAATACGGTCGCCGGCTCGCACGGCGTACTTTTTAGACAGACAGGTCTCGCCATTGACACATACGGCACCGCCCTCAATCAGATGCGCGCAGGCAGAGCGCGTAGGGCAGCCGTCATTGGAGCCCAGATAGGCGTCAAGACGCTGACCAGCGGCATCGTCGGCAACAAGGATATGGAGGTCGGCCATTAGCGCTCATTCCTTTCGCGAATCTTGCGGGCACGCTCCCCACGCTGCTGGGCCTTGCGCTTAGCGCGGGCCTCGTCACGGGCGTTAAGCTCGGCGGTCGCATCGACCTCACGGGCAGCGGGGCTCAAGAACATGTAACCGAAGAGGGCGAGAACGACGCCCGCGGTAATGCCGATATCGGCCACATTAAAGACGGGGAAGTCGACGAAGGTGGTGGCAATAAAATCGGTCACGAAGCCAAAGGCCAAACGATCGATAGCGTTGCCGATAGCACCGCCCGCAACCATCGCCATGCCCACAACCTCAAGATGGGCGAGCTGGGGTGCACGAACGAGGTACACGGCAATAGCGATAATGACCGCCAACGCCAGCACGGCAAACGCGATGCCATGCCCCTCGCCCATACTAAAGGCAGCACCGATATTGCGGACAAACATAAAGTCGATGACACCGGGGATAACAGTCACATGCAAAGCGTCGCCCACGGCACGAACCGCAAGCTTGGTCAGCTGGTCAACAAGCAGCACAACCAGCGCCACTCCACCAGCAACACCCAACCGCCAACGCAAAGGCGGCGTCATATCCCCAGCACGACCCAAATCAATCCCCTACCCTCAGAACAATCGAATTCCGTTTAACGCAAATCAATATCTTATATTGACCAGCAACGAAATAGCCGATGATTCGTTACCGACAGCGAAAACCCGCCAGAGCGAGCAAGGTGCCTTGAAGCAAGGCGGCATAGACCTTATGGTCATGCCGCCGAAGCTGAAAGGCAGATTGCCGCTCTGGCGGGTTTGCAGCGTCAACCTGTTACGCGGTTTGGTAAAACCGCGTAACTACAAGGCCTCCGCGCAGCGCTTGCAAATATGTGCGTGACCGTTGTACTCGCCGACGGTGGTGCGGTAATTCCAGCAACGGTCGCAGCACTCGCCCTCGGCGGCCTCGATGGCAACGGAGAGCTCCTCGCCCTGGGTCAGCTCAACATCGGAGACGATATAGAACTCGGCCAGGTCGACCGCCTTGTCGCCGGTCAGCAGCGCGTACATCTCGGCGGGAACGACCGCCTTGACGCGGACCTGCTGGCTCTTGGTGAAGGTGCCGGCGGAGCGGGCATCCTCAAGGGCCTTGGTCACAGCACTACGGAGCTCGAGAGAAGCCTCGAGCACGCCCTCAAACTCGTTGGCCTCGTCGACCGTGATAGGCGACTTGTACCAATCGAGCAGCGCGGCGTACTTCTGGTGATCGACGCAGCCGGCGGGCGCATAGGCCATGGCCTCGTCGACCGTGTAGGACAGGATCGGCTGCAGGTCGCGCATGAGCATCGAGAAGAGCTCAGCCAGCACGGTCTGGGCGCTGCGGCGCTCGAGCGAGCCGGGCTTGTCGCAGTACAGACGGTCCTTCAGGGCGTCGAGGTACACGTTGGAAAGCTCGGTAACCACGAAGTCGTAAAGCGCACGGTAAGCGCGCGGGAACTCGTAGCTGGCGTAGGCATCGTCGACCTCGGCCTGGACCTGGGTCAGGCGGGCAACCATGAGCTTGTCGAGCGGCAGCAGGTCGGCAAAAGCGACGCCGTCGGTCTCGGGCTCAAACTGGCCCTCGAGCTCAGAAAGCAGGAAGCGCAGCGTGTTGCGGAAACGACGGTAGGCATCGGACGTACGAGCGAGAATCTCGTGGTCGATGGAAACGTCGGAGCTGGTGTCGACGGAGGCAACCCACAGGCGGATGATGTCGGCACCCATCTCGTCACAGACCTTATTGGGGTCGATGACGTTGCCGAGCGACTTGGACATCTT
>CABTZM010000113.1 GCA_902489295.1 uncultured Collinsella sp. | reverse complement strand
CGTGCCTGCGGTCGCGCATTTTGGTTGAGACTGAGATTTCGTGCGCGCCCAATTCGCGTGATGCCTGAATCCGTGATGAAGCGGGCTGGCGCGCGGGGAGGCTGGGTATTATCGTCGAACTGATGCAGGAGTGGAATGTCTTCATTAAGGTACTTGCACAGGTATGCCGGGCTGATTGTACTGTTGTTATCTCTGCAGACCGCAATGCCGAGAGTTTGAAAGCCCATTGTTTTTGCTGAGTTCCAAAGGTTGCGCACATTCTCGAGGGGTATATATTCCGCATGAAAGTCGTCGCAGCTGATATTGATTTCGTCAAGCCCACATGACTTCAATTCGTTGAGGAACGTTTCTGCGTCTCTTTCGCTTTTTGCCCACCACGCATTCGTTACAATTCGAGTAAAGAGTCCTAAAGAATTCGCATATGCGATGGCCTCGAGAAGGTCATCGCCAAGAAGGGTGCATTCTCCGCCCGTAAACACAACAACACCACTTCCGACGCATACTTCGGCGAAGCTATCGATGAATTGCCGCATTTGGGGAAGAGTAAGCCTGTCACTGTTGTTCGGAGTGCAGCTCATCAGACAATGATCACACACAGCGCCACATTTATATGTTGTTATAAATGTCAGCATTCGAGGTCTGCGGAACAGCACGTGCTGCGAGCTTTCGGAAATCATGCCGCGAGCAAACGGGCGTCGGTGATTACCAAGGTGCCTTCGTTCTCGGAGTAACTAACTTCGAATTCGACGGAGCGATAAGACCCGCGGGCGACCCCATTGGAAGCCCCTTCGGGGTTGATGGTATTGGAGCTGGAATTCTTGATTGCTGTTTTAAGCACGGCTGCTTGCCTCGCTGCACTCAAGCCCTCTTGATCAAATTTCCTGAAAACAGAAGTTTGTTTGTACGATTCCGATAGTTCAACAACATCAGGTTTGTTCATAAAAATAGCTGATCCATAGCCCATTGTGTTGACGTCGTACTTAAGGTTGGCGTTGGTTTGAGCATTCGCGTTTGCGTTTGCCATTCCGTTTGCGTTCAGAATGATGTTTGCGTTCGTTACTGCGTTTGCATTAAGTACAACGTTTACGAGAGGTATCGTTTGCGGCTCAGCTTCGGTGTCCTCGTCATAATATGCAAGTTGGATACGACGATATACTGCGCGTGCAACGGGGACACGCGCCTCCTTTTCGGTTGACTCCACCAGTTCGTACAGAGACTTTTCGATTTCCCGCTTTGATTTGGAGGTCTGTAATTCCATATTTCTGGAATACGGCACGAGGCTGAGCTTCGAAATCGCGTCTTGCGTCGGTAGATTGTTCCGCGTCCGCGACCAGTTTTTCAAGGGTGCTAAGCTGGGACTGTATTGAGAGTTCGTTTAGGTGGTTCACATTGTCCATAGCGGTGACCACCAATGTTGAATAGCTGTCTTGAAAGACTGTGTCACGCTAGTGTCGGTATCAATTTGATACTACGAACAAATTAGAACTAAATGGATATAGTTTTCATACTAATTAAAACAAATTTGCATTCAAGTTTTTATTTAAACTTGATTTAAGGCGGAGTGGAATGTGAGCGCGCAAGGAGATGCGGAATCGATGAGAGCCTCAAAAAACTACTGCAGTGTTATCATCTTTCATCCTCTCTATTCTTCCATTTCTGATTCTGTGGGCGGCTTGGTCAGTCCTCCCTGATACAATTCCCGCTCATTGGAGTGGGGGTGTGGTTGATCGATGGGGTAATAAGCTTGAATTGCTGGTTGTTCCGCTGTTTTCTCTGATTGGTTCTATTGCAATTTCTGTGTACCTTATTGTTTCCACGCGGCGAAGAGAGTTCGCGGATTTCTCTGCTCGAATGCGACGGGACTTTGTTGCGTGCTATATTTCTAGTCTTCTTTTATCGACAACCTGCTCAGTGATAATTGCCGTTTGGGTTCAGTTGATTCTTACGCAAAGCACTGCGGTTGATGGGGGACTTGGACTATCGATCCTGTATTCCCTTCCCGGGATATATGTGATCTTGTGCGCTTTGCCGCCTTTTTATGCGAGCGGCGAGAGCAAAAAGGCAGAGCGCCTGATAACAGTTCTTATTGGCGGCGCGGAGATTGTTCTTTGTGGAATAGTGCTTGAAGGTTCGGCTGCCTCTTATACGATGATTGGACTGATGATTCTGTTCTGTGCGTTTGAGATTGTGTCACAGGTAAGGGATAGCCGGTCCTTATGAGTTGAATTACGCGCGTGCGGATATAAAGGTTGGCATGTTAAGCTGGTCGTTTTCTCGTTCTGGGACATTTGCAGTAGGATGAGTGGGACTAGGCGCGCTGCGGTGTGATGGTGACGGTTGAGACTTGTATCGCTGCAAATCCGCTGATGCACATTTTGCTATTGGGCTTGAAGGTGGGACCGACAGGCCATTGTTTGGGATGTTCCGGTCGTCCAACACGTGTTGCACGGCTTTATATTGTTACGCTCGTTCGGCGCTCCGTTGGAGCATTTCCGGGTTTGTCGGCATCATGACTTGGCCAAGTGACACGCTTGCCGGGACGGTTGTAACGCCGCGCCGGTTCCGTGTGCTCCTTCGTTGTTGGCCTGTCCAGCCGGGGGCGGATTCGGCCTCATGTTGTGGCGCACGGCCTTCAGGGGCTTCCCCCTGGCGAGTTATGTTCGTCCGTATGGGTAAGGGTCGGGTTGAGCTGACAATCCCGTGTCGGAAGGGGCTTGCACCATGCGCGCGATGACAGAGATTGAGTGGCTGGACGGCCGTGTGACGAAGGTGCCGGAGCTCGCCCTGGGCGATGCGCTCGGCGAGAGCGTCCAGGCGGAGCTCGATTTCGGGTTCGACGACGTGTTGGAGGGCCTTTGGGTCGAGGTGCGCCATCATGAGCCGGATGAGGACTCGGACGGCGACCCGCGCGGGAGGGGCTGCGCACTGTACGCGGACTGCCGGTACAGCCTGGTCGAACCGTCGGACCTCGACCGTGTCTTCTGCATCCTTTACGAGGGGCAGCCGAGGGTCTGCCGCGTCGCGGGGGAGCTCGTGAACCTTTCGCGTGCCTGCGCGTTGTCCTGCCTCATGCTCGGATCTCCCTACCCGCCAGGGGGCCTATTCGTATGTATATAATGGCGAAATGGGATCCTGGGCACCGCAACCCGCGATAATGTCTTGAGCAAGAATTCACAACAAGGGATATATGGGAGCGATTAAGCGGCGAACAAATTCAGTTTTGGATAAAAGGCCGCTTGATGGGAGCTAACATGTTTAAGAAGACGGTTCACGAGTTGTTTCGGTGTAAAGGGTCACGGCTTTTCGTGATTCTCATGTTGGTTAATTTCGCTCTCTCGTGCGTCATGCCCGCCTTAAACGGTGGATTTGTAGACTTTCTCGTGACGAATAGGGACCCATCTCGCGTCGTGTGGTTTGCGGCCTTTGTTGCGGGCATAGGGATATCTGCTTCCTTCATGTCGTATGCGATGGGCGTGAACGTATCGCGCGTCATCTTGGAGATGACGATGAGGCTGATGGGAGCCACGTGTGAGTCGTTTGAACGGGGACCCTTGGAAAAGGGGGAGCAGGCGGATCCATCCTATACAACGCAGAGGGTATATGCGGATTCGAATGCGGTGTCATCGTTTGTCGTGAACAACTTCCTGACAATCGGGCTTAACATCGTTCTGGTTGTGTTGATATGCATCATCCTGTTTTCGATCAATCCGGTGTTCCTGGTGTTAAGCGTATGTTCGCTTGGTGCGTACTTCATTTTATTCAGGGCGTTGAAAAAGCCGTTGTACAACAGCTCGCTTGCGAACAAGGAGGGGCTGAGCAAGCTTTTCGCGTCCGTGAGCGGCGAGCTGTCGCAGTTGTTTGACATTAAGTGCGATGGCGCATATGACCAGAGCGCTCGGACGCTCAAAGGGGTATTCGAGGGGTACTACCCGATTTACATGAAAGCAAGTAGGGTCTCGAATCTGGCCACATCAAGCGACGGCCTGATCTCGTCTGTGTTTCGGGGGGCACTGCTCGTGATCTCCGGGATGGAAATATTGAGCGGAAGAATGAGCTTAGGCGAGTTCACAATGGTGAACTCGTATTACTCGATGGCGTTCGGATGCTTCAAGTATTTTCTGAATTATTTCAAATCGTATCAGGACGCAAGGGCCTCGTTCGACCGATTGGGGGCTCTGACGGAGGACGCCGAGGACCGCGGCGCCCTCACGGTTGGGCACGTGGAGAGCATATCGTTGTCCAACATAGCGTACCGATACGCGGGAAAGCCCTACTTGTACCGCGACCTCTCCGTGGAGGTGGAGGAAGGAAAAACCTATGCCATTACCGGGCCGAACGGATGCGGAAAAAGCACGTTTCTGAAGGTGCTCCTTGGACTATATTCTGCTGGGGGACATCGGGCTTTGGGGTCGGTGCCATATGAAGAGCTCGATATGGAGACGATCCGACGGGACCTGTTTGCGGTGTGCCCGCAAAAGCTCTTTATTCCGAACGAAACGGTGGAGAATTACCTTGAGAGGACGTCGATTCGGGGATCGAGCGAAAACCTCCGAGAGCTTGTGCCGAGTTTCTATCGAACCGTCGAATCGTTAAAAGGCAAGAATTGTAGAGACCTTTCTGGTGGAGAGTATCGAAAGCTAAGGATATTCGCAGCACTTCGCAGGCAGCCGGAAGTGCTTGTGTTCGATGAACCAACGAACGATTTAGATGAAGAAAGCCGTCGGGAGTTCACGGAGTATATTCATCGAAATCCCTTCGATCAGCTAATTCTTGTTGTAAGCCATGATCAGGATTTGATTTCAGCATGCGATAGGAAGCTGGATTTGGATTTCGATCCGAAAAATGGGCAATGCTGATGGGAAACGCTTAGAGTTCGGGCTTGCGCGTAATGGAGTAATCTTTCCTCTTATCGAAAATCGTTACAATATAAGAAAAACAGTAACCAAGAAGAAATGGCTCGGGGAAGAGCTCGCTGCTGTCAGTGATATTGGGTCTATATCCAGATAACACGGAAGGGGCCGTCCTCTACAACGGGGTATCACAGCGTCGCATCGACCGATACGCATTGCGGCGGTGCCGAGTTGGCATTACGGAGCAAAAGCCCCCTATTGTTGGGGGGGGGACGATCCTCGATAATCTTACGACGCTGCTTTCTGATGATTTCGAGGCCGACAAACTGAATCGGATGCTTGCCATATTGGGGTTAGACAAAATGATTGCCGCTGCGGAGAACGGGGCGGCAGCGATGCTTGGCAGCAAGAAAGGAGGGGTGTCCGGCGGGGAGAAGCAGAACATCGCAATTGTGCGGCAGGATCGCGTCGGAGATGTTGGTGTAAGCGCGCCGACGGCTGACCGCCAAACGCAAGCGGCCCCTGTCCTAGAATCTGGAATTGCTACATAACACAGGTTCTGGGAAAGGACAGGGACCGCTATGGAGATATTAGCAGACGCGATGCCGGATAAGGCCTCCATCCCGAGGTCGACCGACGGGATGGTCGACATCCAGTCGCTGCTCAGGCTGCTCGCCGAGCAGGTGCTCAACGCCATCATGGACGAGGAGGCCGACCAGCTCTGCGGCGATGGGGCCAACAGCAGGAACGGCTACAGGGACCGCAGCCTCGAGACGTGCGTGGGCACGCTCAACCTGAGAATCCCCAAGCTCAGGACGGGCAGCTTCTTCCCCGAGGACGTCCTCGAGCGCTACCAGCGCGTCGACCGCGCGCTCGTCGCGGCGGTGGCCGAGATGTACGCCACCGGCACCAGCACCAGGAAGGTGCAGAGGATAGCCGAGAAGATGGGCATCGAGAGGCTCGGCAGGGACCGAGTGAGCGCGATCGCCGCGACCCTCGATGCCGAGATAGCCGACCTCGCGGAGGGGCCGCTCGATGCGCGCGCGATACCCTACATCTGGCTCGACGCGACCTACGTCAAGTGCCGCCGCGGGGGCCGCGTGGCTTCGATCGCGGTGGTCACGGCGATAGGCTGCGACGAGTCCGGCTGGAGGCGGGTGCTGGGGGTATCCGTGGTGGACGCGGAGTCCTACGAATCGTGACTCGGTTTCCTGCGGAAGCTGCGCGACCGCGGCGCGACCGGCACCGAGCTCGTCGTATCCGATGCCCACGGGGGCCTGGTCAGGGCCATAGGCGAGGTCTTCCAGGGGGCGGCCTGGCAGCGATGCGCCGTGCACCTGATGCGCGACTGCATGCGCGAGGCCGGCTCCAGGCAGCTGAGGCGCCGCGTGGGGCGCATCGTCTCCTCGGTCTTCCGCGCCAGGGACGCCGCCACCGCCGTGGCCATGTACCACGCGGCATGCGAGATGCTGGAGGGGTGCTGCCCGAGGGCGGCAAGGGTGCTCGAGGAGGCGGAGCCCGACGCACTCGCGTACCTGGACTTCCCGCCGTCGCACTGGAAGCGCCTGCGAACCAACAACGTGCAGGAGCGCGCCAACAGGGAAATCAAGCGCCGCTCGCGCGTGGTGCAGGTCTTCCCGTCGGAGAGTTCGCTGCTCAGGCTCGTGGGCGCCGTCATGTGCGACCAGGCCGAGACATGGTCCGGCTCGCGCTACTTCTCGGAGAGGAAGATGGCCGAGATGCATAACGCCGCGTTCAGAATGGGTGCCGCGGGCGAGCACGACTGGGCGGAGCTGGAGAAGGCGGCCAGGAAGATGATCGCATCCAGTCTGGAACTTGCCGACAGCGTGGAGGCAGCCTAGGATATCAACTGATTCCGGATATCGGACACAGGGGCCGCAAGGGCCCTTACACCAACTTTCTCGACACTACCCCGATAAGCGCCGTCAGGAAAGAAGGGTCCGCTCATTCGAGCGGGCCCTTCTGCTTTAGCGCGGATATGCGTTAGATCTTGCGCTTGCGGAAGATCAGGAAGATTGCGGCGATGCAGGCCGCCACTCCGGCG
>CABTZM010000112.1 GCA_902489295.1 uncultured Collinsella sp. | reverse complement strand
GAGGGCGATGCCGTCGGTGTCGGTCCACTTTTCGATCTCGATGCCGCCTAAACTGCCCCGAGTATCCCGCGCTGAGCCATCCGAGAAATATACGGACACGGCATCTGGCAGCTCCAACATCGATCCGACCGTGGTGTTGACCACGACTGCCTCGGGCTGCAGTGCAACCTTCTTTGCCTTCTTATCGGCAACCGTCACCTTGGCAGTCACGTTGCCGTTCTCATCCACGCCGACCTTTTGGCCGTCATCGTCAAGCAGCGCCATAACGGCAGCGGCATCAAAGCCGACCACATGGCCCGTCGCATAGAACGTGCCGGGCTGCTCGTACTTCTCGGGCGCAATCGGATCCCAATCAATAGCCGCCGTCGAAACGGAGCCGTCACTCAACTCGACCGCCATCTTGGAAGGCATAGCAGGCGCAGTGCCCGCCTTGGTGGTCACTGCGGTCTCACCATTATCGATTGCCTTCTCAACGCCTTGGATAACGATCTTGGTCTGAACAGTGAGACCGGTGTTAGCGCCGTCACCGTATCCGTCGAGGCCGCTTGCAAACAGCGTGCCAGACACTGTCGTGACCTGACCCGCCTCTCCGGTATAAACCGAGGGACGAACGTAATCCCATTGAACCTGGGCATTATGAGTTTTGCCGTCACTCGTGGCAACCGAGACATTCCACGGCAGCTCGGGAACGACGCCATTAGCCGTGGTAATGCGTCCAGGAACGGCAATAGAGGTGACGGAGCAGACGTCGACAGTAATCGTCGCCTCGGCACCACCTTGGAGCTTGCCCTTCACCTTAAACGAACCGTCCTTGGCATACGCGTCTTCGGCGACACGGTCCCATGTGACCTTTTCGCGCTGGGGCTCAGAAGACACATCGTTGTCATATCGAACCTCAAGGTATTCCGGCAGCATCGGCTTGATGCCGGGGACGGTCCATATGGTTCCGCCCTGCACCGAGGTCGCCTTGCTCGCGATCTTAACGGTGGCAGTAATCGGAACGTCGACCGTCTGCATACCGTTCCCCGTGCTAAAGCTAATTGTTGCAGTGCCGCGGACCACGCCGCCCTGGGTCCAATCGAAGCCCTGCGTGTTCCACTTGGCCTCGGCGTATTTGTGCGAATAATCCGGATGCTCGACCGCATCGGGGCTAACAAGTTCGGCATAGCTGGGAAGCATGGCGGTGCCGTCGCTGCCCTTGAGCACCGTAATGGTTTGCGGCTGAGCCTCCCAGTTTTTAGTCACGATGACATGGACCTTCACGGGGATATTCGTTCCGGCGACCGTTCCAGTTATCGTGCAGTCCTTCTGGGGGCACCTATCGTAGGTGTCCCAGTTGACGCCGAGACTGTCAAAAGTCGTTCCGTCCTGCAATACGCCGGACACGTAGAAGTAGTCCAGATTGACTTCCTCGCCGGGATAGATAACGCGCCAGTCCTCGTACGACTGTCCAAGCGTCACACCGTTATCGCTATAGTTGTTAACGCCCTTGACCTCGCCGCACGCCGCTGTCGCATGGATCTTTGCCAACGAGCCAGTGATAGTACCGGTAATTTCGTACTCGCCAGGCTTGCCGTCCAGCAGTTCTTGAGGAAACTCATCCCAGCTATAAGGCTGCCCCGACGAATACTGGGGATAGAACGAGCTGCCATCCGACAAATACAGCGTGGATGTGTAGCGCGGAGCCAGAAGTCCGGCGCCGGGAACATAAGCAATCTTGCCGATGTTGCTGTCCTCGAGATCGCAGACGTTGACCGTCGCCGTAGCCGGAATGTTAGAGCCGGTAAAGTATCCGCTAACCGTAATCTGGCCAAGATTCTTTAGGGCTTCCTGACTAATCGTCGACCACTGAACGGGGAAATTGCCTCGCGAGCCATTCCACATCGTGGCCTCGATTGAACCCGGCATATTGGGCTGGCAACCGATAAGCGTGCTTGTCGATGTCGAGGAAGGCATCTGCAGGGCGCGGACGGAGATGGTCGCCGTGACTCGGTTGCTGTCACCCAGCTCCACCTGAGTAGACGATGAAGATGAGGTATTGGTCCAATACGACAGCGAACCGGAAAGCTTAAACGACCCCTCGCTTGCCACCTGCGTGTCCAAAATAGGGTCCCACGCAATGTTGCACTGCTTCTTTGTACCGTCGGTGAATGCAACCTCAACGCTGTAGGGAAGACCGCCGCCCGTTGTAGGACGTACGCCGACGGGCGTGTTAACGGGAGCAAGAGCGTCGATAGAGGCAACTTCTTTGACCTCGACCTGAGCAGTTACCTTTAGGCCATTAGCGGCTGAAGATTCGTTATATGTCACAAGCGTGCCCGTGACCGTATAGGTGCCTGCCTTTTGGAATTGAGACACGTCGGCGTTGTCCCAGTTAACCTGATAACCTTGGGTGTATGTAGTGTTATTTGACTGCGTAAACGGGAAATAGACATACGTGCTAAGAGGAGAAATGTCGCCGACCACGCGCTCGAACCTCAGAGAATTAAGATCGAGTACGTCCTTAGGATCTTTGACAGTAACGGTGCAGGTAACCTCACGGTAATCAAAACCGTTTAGTTTACCTTTAACCGTAAACGAGCCCACCTTAGAGTAAAGCGACGCGTCGAAAGAATCCCAAGACACCGGGATCTGCTCGGTGGCCCCGCTATCAAAGACAACCGAAGCAGAATACGGCAGAGACGGGACCTCACCAGTTAGGGTCGTACACGTCAACTCGGTCTGGACGCTCTTAACAGAGCGGACTGCGACCGTGCACTGTGCGAGCATAGAGGGATAGCTCTTCAAATGTCCCTCGACAACAAAGGTTCCTTCCTTTTGGTACTGATCAGCCGAGATCTCATTCCACTCAACAGGGCATGTATAAGATTGACCATTTGAATAATTGACCGAAATGCTGGACGGAAGCGCGGGAGCAATACCAGCTGCAGTCCATACCCATGAGCCATTACTGGTTGAACGGGGAACGTACACCTTGAGCACACCACTCACTTTGTACGGCTCCGCGAGCGTAATCCAATTGCCGTTCACGCTGACACCGTCAATCTGGCCGGTGATGGGAACTTCGGATTCTTCTGTCACCGTATCAAATGCCGCCTGCGACTTTTCGTCCCAATTAACATAAGCCGAGGTCTCGGTGCCATCCGAAAGCTTTACCTTTACGTACGATGTTTGGCCGTAGTAATCCGCGCCGACGTATTTTTCCACAATCGGGTTGGCGTCGATCGACTCAACGGTAACGCCGCTTTCGTTGCTCGTCTTTGTGGCATCGGGGGCGTTTACTGCCGCCGGATCTACCACTGCCGGGTCCGCCGTAACAGCTTCGACAACCACGCGCTGCTTGACCGTCTGCGTGGTACCGTCGACGGTACCCTCAAACTCATACGAGCCGGCAGGCAGCTGTACCAGAGTTGCCGGAGCATCAGCGCCGTTCAACTTCCAGGTGACGTTTTCCTGCTTGGTGGTACCGCTCTCGTAGGTTGCCGTTACAGTCTGGGGCAGCGTGGCGTCGGAACCCTCAGCAACATGCAGCTAGTTCAGGCTGGCAAAAGAGGCGATCTTGTCTTCACTCTGGTCTTGCGAGGTTGCCTGACCGGTGTCCGCAGACGTGGCAGCCGCACCCGTCGCATCGCTTTGCTCGGCAACGACTTGGGTAGTATCACCCTGCATCATCTCGGCGAACGCCTGCGGCGGCACCGAGCCGACCGTCATCGTCAGAGCCAAACCCGCGGTAATGGCCGCGTTGACATGCCTTCTGTTCATGTTTCCTCCCGACACGCTCAACGGACCAAACAGCACTGGTCCGATTGGCAAGTTAAGTTGAGCGTATCCTTCGCCGATGGAGGTTTGCAATATGCTACAGGTTAAGCGGCATAAATGGCTTCGTAAACGGGCACCCCAGGGCAGCTAATTTGAGTTGCGGTGATATACGGACTGTTTGAGGCCTCTGGCTTGTAAAACAGTCCGTATTTCACCGCAACTGCTGAGGGGATGGGTTAACGGAGCAGGCCGGCTACTTCGCCGGCTAGGGTGATGGTACCGGCTGCTACGAAGGGCTCGCCTGCGGCATCGAAGGCAGCGAGGGCCTCGGACACGCTCGGGTATACGCCCGCAAGCTTATCGGCACCCACCAGGGCAGCAAGCTCCTCTGCCGGCAGGGCGCGGTCGGAATCGGTCTGGGTCACGACTACGTGCGGAAAGGCGGGAATCAGCACGTCAACGATACCCGCCACGTCCTTGTCTGCCAGCGCGGCGCACAGCAGCGTGGGGCGATTTTCAACACACGGATCGATCTCGTCCAGCGCGCTCACAAAGTTCTCGCAGCTCTGGGGGTTATGACAGGCATCGATCAGCTTGAGTGGACCAATTCCCAGCACATCAAATCGACCCGGTGTGGGGCAGCCCATAAGCGAAGCATCCAGTGCCTCGTGGTCGAGCTCGCGGCCCAGATACCCCTCGCAAAGCATAATCGCGCACGCGGCATTCTGCGGCTGATAGGCCGGCTTGACCATGCTCGACGTATAGATCGCACGCGGCGTGGTGCAGCTGAACTCCACCGTATCGCCAACATGCGCCGGCACCTTAGTCGTGGCGTGGCTCACCACGAGTGGCACCACACCGCACTCGCGGCAGCGGGTATCCATCACGCGCTGAACGCTCGCCTCGTGCGTGCCCTCGCCCAGCACAACCAGGCGCCCAGACTTAATTACCGCAGCCTTCTCCCCCGCAATGGCCTCGAGCGTATCTCCGAGAATGCGTGTATGGTCGAGCCCGATGCCTGTGATGGCAACGGCCACGGGGTCGGTCGCACTCGTAGCATCCCAGCGTCCGCCCATGCCAACCTCGAGCACGGCAACATCCACCGCGGCCTCGGCAAACACCACAAGTGCGGCGGCCGTCAGCAGGTCAAACGGCGTGATGGTATAGGCGCGCTCCCCCGCCGCCACACGGTGCGCATTCACGCGACGTCCCGCCTCAACAGCGGCAGAAACGCCACGGGCAAACGCCTCATCGCTCACGACGCGTCCATCGACTTCCATGCGCTCAGGATAGCGCACCAGCTGCGGCGACGTATACAGCGCGGTCTTGAGCCCCTCGCCGCGAAGGATAGCAGCCGAAAAACGCGTAGTCGAAGTCTTGCCATTGGTGCCGGCGACCTGAATGCAATCGAAATACTCGTCCGGACGCCCCAGCTCATCGAGCATATCGACAACCGTCTCGAGCAGAGGCCCAGCATCCCCAGAAATCCGCCCCGTATCAGCAGCCAGCCCAACAGCCTTATCAAACGAAAGCAGCTCAAACGAGAAAGGAACGACATACGACCCAGAACGCTTAGCCATAACCCAAAGTCCCCCATAACAGAAAAGAGGCCCACCAAAAAGAATGAGCCCCTCGCGTTGACAATATCAGCCTTTATCCGCTTGCAGCAAGATCAAGGCCACGAACAAGTGGCCCTAACCTACCAGATGCAAACAACCACGTAAACGAACTAGGAGCGGCCCGACGCTTTGCTCGGTACAAGTTCCGCACGCAAAGGACAGCACTAAATGTGCTGTCCGTCTTGCGCAGGACTGTTCGCAGTAGCGAGCAAAGCGTCGGGACGCGTCCCCGAGTAAACCTTACGAGAAGTCAGCAACCTGCGAGTTCAGCGCCGCCAGGATCTCCTTGAGCTCAGCTGCACGGTCCCTCTTCTTCTGGACCACCGCGGGCGCGGCCTTGGCCACAAAGCCCTCGTTGGCGAGCGTCTTCTCGCAACCGGCGAGTTCCTTCTGCGCCGCGGCGATCTCCTTCTCCAGGCGCGCCTTCTCGACTGAAAGATCAACCTTGCCCTCGAGCACCACAAAGACCTCGACGCCGCTGTCGACCACGGCAATGCTCGCAGCCGGCTTCTCGACGTCGGTACCCATGACCAGCGAGGCAGTGTTGGCCAGCGGCTCAATCGTGGAGCGCAGGCTCTCGAGCTTCTCGATGTCCTCGGCACCGGCGCGCACGACCACGTCGAGCTCGGCCTTGGGGCTCAAGCGATAACGCGAGCGCGTGGCGCGAGCGGCGGAAACGACAGCGCGGCACAGCTCAAACGCGCGCTCGGCGGGCTCGTCGACGTACTTGGCGTAGTCGGCGGGCTCCGGCCACTTGGCGATCATGAGCGCCTCGGCGCGATCCACGTTGCCCTCGGCGTCCAGGTCGAGCACACTCGCCGGCATGTTGTCCCAGATCTCCTCGGTAACAAACGGCATGAGCGGGTGCATCAGGCGAATGGAGGTGTCGAGCACAAAGATCAGGTTGCGCTGCGCCTGCAGACGGCCCTCGCCCTTCAGGCGGGCCTTGGTGACCTCGACGTACCAGTCGCAGACCTCATTCCAGAAAAACTGCTGCACGCCGCGGGCCATATCGCCAAAGGTGTAGTTCTCGATGCCCTCGGTGACCATCTTCACGGCCTTTGCCAGGCGGCTGAACATCCAGGCGTCGGCCGGCGTCTCCACGACGGGCTCGCCGGGCGTGTAGCCCTCCATGTTCATAAGCAGGAAGCGGCTTGCGTTCCAGATCTTGGTCACAAACGACTTGGCCTGCTCGGTACGCGGGCTGTCGATAAGCTTCTTGGTCTTCTTATCGATGTTCGCGTCGAACTTGACGTCCTGGTTGTTGGTGCACAGCGTAAGCAGGTTGTAGCGCATGGCGTCGGCGCCGTACATACCGATGAGGTCCATGGGGTCAACGCCGTTGCCCTTGGACTTGGACATACGGCTTCCGTCCTTGGCAAGAATCGTCGGGTAGATGACGACGTCCTTAAACGGCACCTCGTCCAGGAAGTACAGCGAGCTCATGACCATGCGGGCGACCCACAGCGCGATGATGTCGCGTGCGGTGACGAGCGCCGTCGTGGGGTGATGGCCCTCGAGCAGCTCCGGCTTTTGCGGCCAGCCCTGCGTGGCGAAGGTCCACAGCTG
>CABTZM010000111.1 GCA_902489295.1 uncultured Collinsella sp. | reverse complement strand
TCGATCATCTTCACACGCGCGTCGCGCTCCATGTACTCGCGGATGATATCCGGCGAGTTATCGGTCGAACCATCATTAATGCAGATGATCTCGATGTCCTTGAGCGTCTGCGCCACGGCGGAATCGAGGCACTCGCGCAGGTAGCGCTCAACATTGCAGATGGGGACAAGCAGCGAAACTTTAGGGGTATCAGAGTTCTGCAAGAGAACCTCCTGTTGAATAGCGTGTAACAGGGTCATTTTAGCAGCGATGCGGAACCGACCGGCAACGCCTTGGCTTAGATAAAACGATCCAGGCAGGCTTTAAGCCCGCGGGTCGAAAGATAGAACAGCGTGGCGTCCGCCATTGAGACGCCCGTGGTCGCCGCAGTGAGCTTATGGGCAACGCGGCGAACGGCGCCCTTGGCAGGCGCATCCGCCCACGCCGTTCCCAAAAACGTCGTAAAAGCCCTGTTGACGCGGCCGCCAACTCGGTGAAAGTCATCGGCACCCAGACGCGCCAGATCAAACACGATGAGGTCCAAAAACCAAGTGATCAGCTCGCCGGGGCACAGGTCCAAAAGACCGTAGGCAACCCAATTCTCCAAGACTTCCTCGAGCATCATCATATGGGCATCGAGCTTTTTGTCGCGAGCCTCGTCACTATTGAACTCATGCGTCGCCGAGTCGCTCTCCATCACATAGTGGTAGAACTTGTCCGGCATGACGACGGTTTTGTTGGCAAGCGCATAGGCCGCGAACTGGAATACAACGTCCTCGCCCAAAGCCAACCCGGGAGCAAAGCGAATACCCTCGCGATTAAGCAGCTCGCGCGAAAAGGCCGCACGGCAGGCATAGGGCTGCGCATTCGCATGGAACAGCAGCTGGGGATCGTGTGTGCCAAAGGTACCCGCTTTGGGGCTCATGAGCTGCTGGACGCGCTTGGGAGCGGCATCGGCGGGCTCACAGACGCCACCAAAAACGGCGACCTCGGCATCCGACGACTCCATGGCCCGCAGCACGCGCTCGACGGTTTGGGCATCAATGTAATCGTCGGCGTCTACAAAGAAGACGACTTCGCCCTCGGCGGCATCGATACCGGCATTTCGAGCACACGAGACGCCCGCGTTTTCCTGGTCAATCACCAGTACGCGATCGTCGGCTTGCGCAACCTGGCGCAACACGTTCAATGAATCTTCAGTTGAACCGTCGTTGACGCAGACAACCTGAATCGAGCGCTCGGACTGCGCCAAGAGCGAGTCGAGGCATCTCTGAATCGAGCGTGCCGAGTTGTATACGGGAACGACAATGGTCGCTTTGGGGATCGAAGCCTCTCCCATGCCAACCTACCCCCTCAACGATTCGACGAGGAAGGCGGCGACCACTCCGGGGCCTCCAACCGATGCGTAGTATTTGGCGCGCCCCAGGGCGCCGTCCGTCGCAAAGCTCGAATGCTCGTCAACCCAGCCCTCAGGATCCTTGAGGATGGCGGCAAGATTCGCACGCTTCCACGGCTTAAGATCGTCCAGCGAAAAGTCCCCCGCGTCCAAGGCGGCCTGGAACTCCTTGGTCATCTGGACCAGGAACTCCTTATAGAACTCGGGCGCCAAACGCACGTAGTTCCACATGTACGAATCGTACTTAATGACCTGATTGAACTTGAGCATGCGCGCGACGTCATCGCTTGCGTGATTGCGGGCGTAATCCTCGCGAATCCAACGCTCGATCTCGGCGTATTCGGCATTGACGCAAAAGACCTTGGCCGAAGAATTGACCGAGGAGTTCTCGTTGTCCTGGCGATACGAAAGCACGGCATCGTGCAGGTAGACGGCCTTGTCGGCGCACGCGATCACCTTAAAGGCGAATGACGTGTCCTGGAAAGAGGCGCCCGGGGTCGGCAAGAACTTGATGCCATTGCGCTCGAGAAAATCACGACGGTACACGGCCGACCAAATCGAGGGCTTCTGCTTAAAGAACTGTGTCGTGTCGCTTGGGTGCACCGGTTTGCCGCAGTCCTTGGGCTTAAACATCTCGTGCAGTGAGCGGCGCTCCTCGGGCTTGGACCAGTAGAAGTCAAAGTTCGCCTTCGCAAAATCGGCGTTACAGCCCTCGGACGCCGACACAAGCTTCTCCAGCGCGTCGGGCGCCATAAAGTCATCGGACTCCAGGATGCCCACGTACTCGCCGCAGGCCATCTCCAGACCGCGGTTCATCGAGTCGCCGTAGCCGCTGTTGGCCTTGTCGATCATCTTCACACGCGCGTCGCGCTCCATATACTCGCAAATGATATCCGGCGAGCTGTCGGTCGAGCCGTCGTTGATGCAGATGATCTCGATGTCCTTGAGCGTCTGTGCCACGGCGGAATCGAGGCACTCGCGCAGGTAGCGCTGAACGTTATAGATGGGGATAAGCAGCGACAGAACAGGGCTGCCAGAGGCGTTAGTAGACAAATGTGCTCCTTAGGAAATACCTGTCGTTTCATGGTATCAAAGGGTCGGCGCGCCGACGGGCGTTTATATAATCTATGGAGCTCGCAGAGGCAAACCGATACGAAAGGACGTCATGCAGCCCAAAGCCGCACGCAACATATCCATCGAGGCCTTGCGCTTGGTCGCAGTCGCCGGTATCGCGGTGTTCCACACCTTTCAGTGGACCTTCCAAGCGACCTGCGTCGGCTTGCCGGAATACGCGCCGCTTGCCGCCTTCCCCTATTCCGGCGTGCTCGGTTTTATTAACCTGCTGGGCTGCTGGGCCAACGAGGTCTTCTTTATGATCTCGGGCTATTTTCTCATCGCCTCAGCCGCGCGTGCTTGGGACGGTGGGACAACGTGGAAGTCGCAAATGCAACGGACGTCGCAGCGCCTTGGCAAGGTCGTTATGCCCACTGCGTTGTATTGCCTCGTGGCACTCGCGTGGTCCACGGTCGTCTCCCCCATTCCCGATGTTACCCTCAACACGCACTACTGGTACACGCTAGGCCTTGAGTTTATCTGGGTCTATGCCGCCACGGTCTTCATGGCGCCATGGTTTGGACTGGCTAAGTGTCGACTCTCCCAGAAGAGCTACACGACGACGGTCATCGCCGTTGGCATCCTCGCATTTGTTGTTAACGGGTATTTGGCCGCCATGAGTGCGACAAGCGCCGGCGAGTTTTCTTGGCTCCAGAAACTCATGAGCGCTGCCACGTACGTAATCGCGTTTTTGATCGGCGGGCTGCTCCGCGACGTTACCGATGCCGTGGATTCGGACAGGGCGGGCGCCTTGGGCATGCGGTCGCTCGCAGCGGTTTTGGCGCTCGCCACCATCCTGGAAGGAGCACTCTCCTTCACCGGCAACCTCACGGCGATGGCAGTCCTCTCCTACAAATCGACCTCGCTGATCTCGTTTGCCCTCGCTGCCGCCTCCTTGCTCTTTTCGGCAACCCGACGCAGTGCCTCAGGCAATCCGCGGACTGCGGGTGTCATCGTCACCTTATCGACCGCCACGCTCGGTTTCTATGTGATGCAGTCGCTCACCAGTAGCCTGTGGCGTCCCGTCTTCAATACGTTGCTCGCAAACATGCTGGTCAGCCAAAACAGCCCGGCAGCTATATGTATCATCACGGGTACCGTCATTAGCATCGTCTTTGCTCTGGCGCTCCTCATCATCGATGCAGCTAGAAGCCTTATCGTTCGCAAGCTCAAGCGGCAATAGACACGCTGCCGTCAGACGTCAAAGCCGCTACACCCGTGGCAGGTTCCTGCGTTTTATTCAAAGCTTGCCGTCAAGGTGCGGCGAGCCTTTACAATAGGACAGTCCCAAGGACGTATTCGATAGCTTCCGCGCAGCGCTCGCCCGCCGCGCGTGAAAGGATATATTGCCCCATGACTTCAACCCTTCCCGCCCCCATCGATAAGCTCGCCATCGTTGTCGTTACGTACAAGCGCCAGGAACTCCTGGCCAACTTGTTCGACTCCATGACCGAGCTCACGGCAACGCCCTGGCGCATCGTGATTGTCGATAACGAGAATTCGCGCGAGACCGAGGCCATGTGCACCGCATTCAACGAGCGTCTGGCCAACCTGTGGGGCATCGACACCGAGCAGCCCGACGCGCAGGGCGGCACCGACCGTGTCATCTACGCCCCGCAGCTCGAAAACGGCGGCGGTGCGGGCGGCTTCTCCGCTGGCACTAAATGCGCTTACGACCTGGGCGCCCAGTGGTTCTGGGTGATGGACGACGACGTGCTCGTCATCCCCGAAGGCATCGAGCGTCTTGCCAAGTGGACCGACCGCTACGATGTCATCCAGGGTTCGCGCCTGGACTTTGACGGCGGCGCTTTCTTTTGGCAGTACCAGCTCATCCTTTCGCTCGGCATCCCTAACCCCATCGCCAAGTGGGACTTGGGGCCCGAGGGCTACCGCACCATGAACCAACTGTGCTTTGAGGGCGGCATGTTCTCGCGCCGTGTGGTCGACAAGATTGGCCTGCCCGACGCGCGCTTCTTTATCTACGGCGACGATGCCTGCTACGGCTACGTAGCCAGCCAGCACTTCCCCGCCGCCGCTGTTGCCGACGTGGTGCTCAAGCGTGCCCGCGCCGTCTCCAACTGGGACATCGCCGGCAAACGACAGCTCAACTCCACGAGCGACACCAACCGCTACTACATCATGCGCAACCGCGGTTATCTGGCACGCTACATGCAGATCTACGGCGACTACCACCCCGTGCTGTTCCGTCTGGGCAATGCCGCGACCTTCTGCAAGGAGTTCATTCGTCTGGCAGCAGTCGACAAATGCTTTAAGACCGGCATTCCGGCGCTGCGCCGCGGCATGAAGGACGCCCGCAAGATCGTTAAGGATCCCAACTGGAAGCCCATGCCGCCCCTGAAGGACGCCGAGTAGTAAAGGGCTTTCGCCCGCCGCTACAGTCGTTGACACACCACGGACACACGCTGACCGTCAAAGCCAAAGCCCCAACGCATGCGCCCGACGGCGGGGCGCGGCACGCGGATATCATCGATGCCGTCGCGCTCTATGTCGAGCAGCGCCTGAACCGCCAACAGTTCCAGGCCCAGGGCATCGACGCCAGGGTCGTACAACATGTTGACCGTAATGAGCGGTCGCTCATCGAGCATGCCGAGCGTGTCGGCCACGTCAAACACCCGACCGGTGGGAATCACCTGGAAATCCCAGCGATCCGAGACGCCACTTCGCTTGGAGCTGGGATTGCAATAGCCGGGCAGTCCAAAGCAGAGCCCCTGAAGCGCCAGATGATAGGCTGTCGGCATATCTGATTGGCCCACATCGATGCCCAGATCGCCGATAGCACAGCTCAAAGCTTGCTTTACAGTGTCCTCGTCTCCTCGACACAGCCCATCATGGAACGAGTCGATAACTCCAACGTCCTCAACGGCGCACTCAAACCATTCCAGAATTACAAGACGGAGCGCCTGACGCACTTCGTTATTAGGCAGACGCAGGGAACGAAGGCACGCGCCGTCCTCCGAATGCCCCGTCATATCCGTCGTAAGGAATCCAGACAGATACAGCGCAGTCCAGATATCTTCGGGCTTGGCGGCATCGACCTCCTCGGCATGCATATGCACTGGCGCCTCAATAAACCCATGCGGCTCAACCAAATCGAACAATGTGGACAGGCGCATGAGATTCCAGTCGCCGACGCATGCGCTCAGACGGTCGGCGTAACCATACAGATCTGCCCGAACAGGCGCGACGCAATCGCGATGCGCGTAGTCCACCACGCGCTCCGGGCTCGAGCAATAAAAACCACCAAGCAGGTAGCCCTCGAGCCACTCACGCGCGTCATCCAGACAGCCGTTGCGACCGATGCAATCCAACAGCACCTGGACTTCGTCGTCCGAAAAACCGAACCATCGATCACACCAACTCGACAGTGGCGTCGCCGATCGATAGGAAACCCCACGCTGGGACAACGCAAGCTCGGCAGGACCGGGGCGCTCGCCCATAAGACACGTCAATCGCAACGAGTCGCCGGCGTCGGCAATGGTGTCGAACAACAATCGGCTGAGCGACTCTAGGGAATCCACGCCACCGTCGTCCTTAGCGTCCAAACGCTTTGGACATACCGCGTCGTAGTCGTCTATCAGAAGAACAACCTGCTCATCGAAAGCTGCCTGGAGCAGCTTGATAAGCACGCCAAGCGCCGCATCGATCTCCTTATCGCTGGCCACCCCACGCGCCGCCCTCTCGATAAGACGGACCTCACATCTTGACAGATCAGGTGCGGCAAGCAGCGGCAGCAATCGGGCGCACTCGTTCGCGACAGCGCTGCGAATAGCCGCCGCAGCATCGGCGTCGCGCCTCGCAGCGGCAGCTGTAAAGTCGAGCATGATGACCGGATAACTCGCGTACTCATCACGATAGCGACCGCCGCCCGCCTGCCAAATCTGGGTACCAGCGAACAGGCTTCGATCCGGCAGCCGGTGATCAGGTCGTTCCAAATAGCACTTGAGCATCGATAAATTCATGCTCTTGCCAAAACCCTTGGGCCGACAGCAAAACGCAACAGGTGCTTCACTGTCCAATATATCGGCAATAAACATAGTCTTATCGACGAGTAAACACCGATTGATTGCATCGGAAAAGTCGTGTGCATCAACCGGTAGAGCTGCGCTATCCGCATGATTGAGCAACCGTGCACCAAACGCATGAGTAAAACCACAATTCACCTGTTCAGACACCGTAAACTCTCCTTCTAACGCAGCACGATGCCCATTGTAGCGAGCGGGTAGAGCGCAATAATATCGACATGCAAACGTTTCGGGCAACGGTAGCAACAGACCCCCGAGGGGGCATAACAAATCGTTGCACAACAAAAAAGGGGCCCGATGCCGCCGCACCGGACCCCGTCCCAAACTCTTATAGAAAACGATCTGGAAGATTACTCCTCCAAGCCGTCCTCCCCAGAAGCCTTCTTCTGCTGATCGAGCTTATGCTTACCACTTACGATAGACGTAG
>CABTZM010000110.1 GCA_902489295.1 uncultured Collinsella sp. | reverse complement strand
CGGGCGCCGAAGAACTGCATCTCCTTGCCGATGCGCATGGAGGACACACAGCAGGCAATGCCGTAGTCGTCGCCGTGGTAGACGCGCATGAGGTCGTCGTTCTCGTACTGGATCGAGGAGCTGGCAACAGAAGTCTTGGCGCAGAACTTCTTGAAGTTCTCAGGCAGACGGGTCGACCACAGAACGGTCATGTTGGGCTCGGGGCTGGTGCCCATGTTCTCGAGCGTGTGCAGATAGCGGTAGCTCATCTTGGTAACGAGCGTACGGCCGTCAACACCCATGCCGCCGATGGACTCGGTGACCCACTGCGGATCGCCGGTAAACAGGGCCTGGTACTCGGGGGTACGGGCAAACTTGACCATGCGGAGCTTCATGATGAAGTGATCCACGAACTCCTGGATCTGCTCCTCGGTGAAGGTACCGTTGGCAAGGTCGCGCTCAGCGTAGATGTCGATGAACGTAGAGGTGCGGCCGATGGACATAGCGGCGCCGTTCTGCTCCTTGACGGAAGCGAGGTAGGCGAAGTACATCCACTGGATGGCCTCCTGCGTGTTGGTAGCAGGGTTGGAAATGTCGAAACCATAGGTCTCGGCCATCATCTTGAGCTCGCCGAGGGCGCGGATCTGCTCCTGCAGCTCCTCACGATCGCGGATGTTGTCGGCGGTCATGACCGTCGGGGTGGAAGCCTTCTGGGCCTCCTTGTCCTTGATCAGGTAGTCGACACCGTACAGGGCGACACGACGGTAGTCGCCGATGATGCGGCCGCGGCCATAGCCATCGGGCAGACCGGTGATGATGTGGGCCGAACGGCAGGCGCGCATCTCGGGGGTGTAGACATCGAAAACGCCGGCGTTGTGGGTCTTGCGCTCGAAGGTGTAGCGCTCGACAACGTTCTCGTCGATCTTGTAGCCGTGCTGGCTGGCAGCCTGGCAAGCGATGCGGATACCACCGTTGACGTGCAGCGCGCGCTTGAGCGGCTTGTCGGTCTGGAGGCCGACGATGGTCTCCTTGTCGCGATGGGCGTTATCGATGTAGCCAGCGGGGTGGCTCACGATACCCGTGACGGTCTTGGTGTCCATATCGAGGACGCCGCCCTGCTCGCGCTCCTTGAGCAGCAGGTCGAGAACCTCGCCCCACAGCTCCTTGGTACGCTCGGTCGGACCGGCGAGGAACGACTCGTCGCCCTCGTAGGGGGTGTAGTTCTTCTGGATGAAGTCTCGGACGTCAACTTCTCCCGTCCAGATGCCTTCCTTGAAGCCTTCCCATGCCTCCTGCATTGTGTAACCACGCTCCTAGTTACGTGTAATGCGGCGCTCTCTCACACCGCTGCTTATTGAATTCTTGAATTATCGGCTTGCACTACCGGCTTCTTCCGTTCTTCACCACACGTTGGTACAGGGAAAAACGTATGTCCACCTTGGAACTGCAACCCAAAAACCCAAGATTTCACCCGTTTGAGAAGGATAACATAGCGACCCTCTCCATCTGGGCTGTTATATGTTTCTTTTTTTATACCATTAGTGCGTTTTTAACAAATCCGCAGGAAATGCGAGCGCGAACAACTACCGTTCACCGATTTGTTTGGTATTTTTCCTTGCCTTTGCACGACGTTCACTCTAGCTGTTATGCCAGTTTTAGCAGGGTAAAGTGCCTCTGAGTAGGCTTTGGGACATGCCTAACGATCTGCCCCAAACTTTACTGGCACCGACGGTGTACGGAGGTCGCCTAAAGGTAGTTTTCTAGGCATGTCCCAAAATCTACCGTATAGGGCGCGCGTGCAGGGGTATCATCTTTCACCGAAAATAGTTTCTAGTGTTAGGGGTTTTCGGTGGAAGATACCGATTTCCATGAGCTTGGGAGTCAGCTCCTTACCGAGTTTGGCGGCATTCACCAGCGCGTTTCGCGCTTTGTGGACAAAGCTCTCAGCGGCGAGATGGCTGTCATGCGCGCCCTTATGCTCGCTGGCGGTTCGCTCACGCCGAGCGAACTCGCTGATCGCGCCTGGGTCTCGAACGCCCGCATTGCCAATATCCTACGCGCTCTCGAAGCCAAGGGCTGGGTTGAGCGTGAGCACTCAAAGACCGACCGTCGTCGCGTACACGTCATAGTGACCGACAAGGGATTCCAGGATCTCGAAATCAAACGCCGGGAATTCGAGGACCGCACCACGGCTTTCCTCGAACAGCTCGGCGAAACAGATACCCAAGAGATGGTGCGTCTTCTAAGGCGTGCCAACGAAATTATCGACCGCAATCAAGAAAGGAGAGATGCCGAGTGAGGATTCTCAAGCTCTTTAAAAAGCATGTCCTGGCACTGCTCGCAGCTATCGTACTTATCGTAATCAGCTGCAACGCCGACTTGGCGCTGCCCACCTATATGAGCGACATCGTCGACGTGGGCGTGCAGCAGGGAGGCATAGCCTCGCCCGTTCCCGACACCATCCGAGCCGAATCGCTCGACGACCTCGAACTCTTTATGAGCGCCAAGGACGCCAAAGCTGTGGAGGCCGTGTTTAGTAAGGCGGACAATAACGGCATTCGAACGTACAAGGGCACCGAGGAGGAGCGCGGCGACGGCGACAAGATTGCCGACATCATGAGCCTGCCTGAGACCGTCGTGCTCGCCTTCAACCAGGGCATTGACGCCGACTCCATGGGCGACATGACCGGCGCATCCACCGAGGCAAGCGATGGCGGCGCCGCTCAGGCCATGCCCACCCCCGAGCAGATGGCAGCGATGACGCCCGAGCAGCTCGCCGAGATGCAGCAGAAGGCCGCAGCCGCGCAGAGCATGCAAAAGCAGATCGACGCCGACGGCGGTAAGATCACCATGAAGAGCCTGCGCCTAGGCGTTGAAGGCGGTCTTATCGATCAGGGCAAGCTCGTCGAGGGCGCCAACGATATGGCTGACAAAATGGGCTCCATGTCGGGCTCCATCGTCACCCAGCGCGCCGTGAGCTACGTGCAGGACGAGTACAAGGCACAGGGCATCGACCCCGCTGACGTGCAGAACGCCTACCTGGGCCGCATGGCGACCACGATGTTTGGGCTGTGCCTGGTGTCGCTCGTCGCCACCATCCTGACCGGTGCCGTGGCTTCGCGTACCGCCTGCTCCATCGCCCGCGACCTGCGCCGCGAGACCTTCAATAAGGTTATGCACTTCTCGCCGGCCGAGGTGGGCAAATTTAGCCAGGCCTCGCTCATTACCCGCTGCACCAACGACATTCAGCAGATTCAGATGGCCGCAACTCTATTTATCCGCATGTGCCTGATGGCCCCCGTCATGGGCATCGTCGCCGTCATGCGCGTCCTGGCCAACCACACCGGCCTTGAGTGGACCATCGCTGTGGCCATCATCGCGGTTTCGGCCGTCGTCGGCGTGCTCATGGGCCTCACCATGCCCAAGTTCAAAAAGATGCAGAGCTTTGTTGACCGCGTGAACCTTACCGCCCGTGAGCTGCTCGACGGCCTTATGCCCATCCGCTCATTCAACCGCGAGGAGCATGAGCTCGAGCGTTTTGACAAGGCTTCGCTCGACCTGATGACCACGCAGCTCTACACCAACCGCGCCATGAGCTTTATGATGCCACTCATGATGCTCGTCATGAACTGCATCACCGTGCTTATCGTCTGGTTTGGCGCGCAGGGCGTGTCCGACGGCGTGATGCAGGTCGGCAACATGATGGCGTTTATCTCCTACACCATGCAGATCGTCATGGCGTTTATGATCCTCACCATGGTGTCGGTCATTCTGCCCCGTGCCGAGGTCGCAGCCGAGCGCGTGGAAGAGGTCATCACTTGCCCCACAAGCATCAACGACCCCGCCTCGCCCAAACTGCCCGCGGCCAGCGCGCCGCGCGGTGAGCTCACCTTCCGCGACGTGAGCTTCCAGTATCCCGATGCCCGCGCCGACGTCATCAGCGGCGTGAACTTCACCACGCATGCCGGTCAGATGCTCGGCATTATTGGCTCCACGGGCTCGGGCAAGTCCACGCTCGTGCAGTTGATTCCGCGCCTGTACGACGTCACGGGCGGCAGCATTTCGCTCGACGGCATCGACGTGCGCGACATGGCCCTTTCCGAACTGCGCCGCCGTATTGGTTACATCCCGCAGCAGGGGCGCCTGTTCTCGGGTACCGTCGAGAGCAACCTTAAGTTTGCCGGCGACATGGTGAGCGACGAGGACATGCACCGGGCGGCACGCATCGCCCAGGCCGAGGACTTTATCGCCGAGCGCGAGGGCGGCTACGACTCCCCCATCAGCCAGGGCGGCTCCAATGTTTCGGGTGGTCAGCGCCAGCGTCTGGCCATCGCCCGCGCGTTGGCCAAAAAGCCCGAGGTCGTGGTGTTCGATGACTCGTTTAGTGCCCTCGACTACAAGACCGACGCGCGCCTACGCGAGGAGCTGGCCAAAAACGTTACCGACGCCGCGCTCGTGGTCGTGGCCCAGCGCATCGCGACCATCATGCACGCCGACCAGATCATCGTGCTCGACGACGGCCACGTAGTGGGCACCGGCACGCACGAGGAGCTGCTGCACGGCTGCCCGGCGTACCTGGAGATCGCACAGTCGCAGCTTTCCGCCGAGGAGCTGGGGCTTACCCAAGAAGAAATTGCAGCCGTCATGGAAGGAGGCGAGCGCTAATGGCAGACGAGACCAAGACTCAGATTCCCAAGCCCACCCGCCAGCGTGGTCCCATGGGCCGCATGGGCGGCATGCGTCGCGGCGAAAAGGCCAAGGACTTTAAAGGCACCATGAGGCAGCTGCTCGGCTATATTGGCCAGCACAAGATTGCCGTGTTTGCCGCCGTCGCCTTTGCCGTGTGCTCGGTCATCTTTAACATTGTGGGGCCCAAGGTGCTCGGCCAGGTTACGACCAAGCTGTTTGAGGGCCTGGTTGCCAAAGTCAACGGTACCGGCGATGTCGACTTTAACTGGATCGCCAAGACGCTCGGCTTTTTGCTCTGCCTGTACCTGGCGAGCTCTATCTGCAGCCTCATCCAGGGCTGGCTCATGACCGGTGTCACGCAAAAGATTTGCTACCGCATGCGCAAGGAGATCGCCGCCAAGATTGCCGTCGTGCCGATGAGCTACTTCAACGGTCACAGCAAGGGCGATGTGCTCAGCCGCATCACCAACGACGTCGATACGCTCGGCCAGTCGCTCAACCAGAGCGTGACGCAGCTTATTACGTCCGTCACGCAGATTATCGGCGTGCTCGTCATGATGTTGTCGATCAGCCTGCCGCTCACCGGCGTCACCGTGCTCACGCTGCCGGCCGCCGCGATTATCTTGATGGTGATGATTCACTTCTCGCAGCCGTACTTCCGCGAGCAGCAGCAGGTCCTGGGCGCCGTCAACGGCATTATCGAAGAGGACTTTGCCGGCCAGAACGTCATTCAGGTGTTCGACCGCGCCGAGGCCTCGATCGAAGAGTTCGACCGTCAAAACGACCGTCTCTTTATTAGTGGCTGGCGCTCGCAGTTCCTGTCGGGCCTGATGATGCCGCTTATGAGCCTGGTGGGCAACATGGGCTACGTGGGCGTCGTCGTGGTGGGCGCACAGCTCGCGCTGACCGGCAATGCCACGCCCGGCGATATCCAGAGCTTTATCCAGTACGTTCGCAACTTTACGCAACCCGTGCAGCAGCTGGGCAACGTGAGCAACACGATGCAGTCGATGGCCGCTGCCACCGAGCGCGTCTTTGAGTTCTTGGCCGCGCCCGAGGAGGAGCAGAAGGCCGACGCGCAGATTCCCGAGAGGCGTCCCGGCCACGTGGAGTTCGACCATGTCAAGTTTGGCTACACGCCCGACAAGACCATCATCCACGACTTTAGCTGCGAGGCGCAGCCCGGCCAGACCATCGCCATCGTCGGCCCCACCGGCGCCGGCAAGACCACGCTCATTAAGCTGCTTCAGCGCTTTTACGACGTGGACGGCGGTTCGCTGCGCGTCGAGGGCGTCGACGTGCGCGATTGGGACCGCGCGGCACTTCGCGGCGAGTTTGCCATGGTGTTGCAGGATACTTGGCTGTTTAACGGCACCATCCGCGAAAACATCCGCTACGGACGCCCCGATGCGAGCGATGCCGAAGTCGAGGCCGCCGCACGCGCCGCACGCTGCGACCACTTTATTCATACGCTCGCCGGCGGTTACGACTTTATGATCAACGAGGAGGGCACCAACCTGTCGCAGGGTCAGCGCCAGCTCGTGACCATCGCCCGTGCCATTTTGGCCGACCGTCCGGCGCTGATTTTGGACGAGGCGACCTCCAACGTTGACACTCGTACCGAGGAGCTTATTCAGCGTGCCATGGATGCGCTAATGCAGGGCCGCACGAGCTTTGTCATCGCGCACCGCCTGTCCACGATCCGCAACGCCGACGTGATCTTGGTGATCCGCGACGGCGACATCGTCGAGAAGGGCACACACGACGAGTTACTCGCCCAAGGCGGCTTCTACGCCGACCTGTACAACTCGCAGTTCGACGAGGCGGCGTAGATACGGCCGCAGAGAAATGATGACGCCCGAGAACGGGGGCGCAGGACAACCTGCGCCCCCGTTCTGTGTCCTTCGAGCCTCGAAGCGCCTTCCCTGAGACCTCATTGACGGCGCTTTCCAGACCCCGTGGGCAAAAAAGGGCAAATATGAGTACTGTCACCTTTTTAGTAACAGCCAAAACCACCTCAAACGACCTCTTTGCGGCCTCTATACGCCTTCAAATTAATCAAAACGCCCGTTAGCAGGCTTCTGCGTGCCAACGTTAATGAACATATTTATCACTTTGTCTATTATCTCGCTAGACGGATATATTACTAAGTTAGCAACAGTACTCATATTTGGCATTTTTTGCCCACGGAGTGTTTCCTGGGGAACCGACAACAGCCTTAGGGTCCCGCATGGCGCCACTCCCTCCCGACATCCTCCGACGTTTCCCCAGATAAAACCTAGCAAAATAAACCTGTCCCTTT
>CABTZM010000109.1 GCA_902489295.1 uncultured Collinsella sp. | reverse complement strand
GAGTACACGCGCTGCCAGCGCTGCGGCCGTCCGCACTCTGTGTACCGCAAGTTCGGCCTGTGCCGTGTCTGCTTCCGCGAGCTTGCACTCAAGGGCGAGCTTCCCGGCGTTAAGAAGGCCAGCTGGTAAGTCACTACCAGCGTTTCAAGCATCAGTTTGGAACAGGGAAAACGCGCTAGTTAGGCTTTGCCGTTAAGGGCGGCGAAGAACCAAGAGCACGTGTTCATCAAGAACGAAGGAGAATCTGTATGAACCTTACAGACCCGATCGCAGATATGCTTACGCGCATCCGTAACGCTAACTCTGTGAACAAGGCCACGGTCTCCATGCCGAGCAGCAAGAAGCTCGTCGAGATCGCTCGTGTTCTGCACGAGGAGGGCTACATCGAGGGCTACGATGTCGAGGACACCGTTCCCCAGAAGACTCTGCACATCACGCTTAAGTATGGTCCCAAGAAGGCTAAGGTCATCAACGGCATCCGCCGCATTTCCAAGCCGGGCCTGCGTAAGTACACCGGCGTTGCCGACATGCCCCGCGTCCGCGGTGGCCTTGGTACCGCCATTATTTCCACCAGCCATGGCGTCATGACCGACCGCGATGCTCGCAAGCACAACGTCGGCGGCGAGATCATCGCTTACGTCTGGTAATTCGCTCGGTAGGTAGAAGGAAAGGAGATCACCGTGTCTCGTATCGGTAATAAGCCTGTCCAGATTCCCGCCGGAGTCGAAGTGGCAGTCAACGGCAACAACGTTGTCGTCAAGGGCCCCAAGGGCCAGCTCGAGCTCGATGTCTTTGAGAAGCTCGCTATCAACGTCGAGGACAACGTCCTCACCGTTTCCCGTCCCGACGACGAGCGTGAGACCCGTGCCCGCCACGGCCTCACCCGCGCCCTCATCCACAACATGGTTGTTGGCGTTTCCGAGGGCTTCGAGAAGAAGCTCGAGCTCGCCGGCGTCGGTTACCGCGTGCAGCAGAAGGGCAAGAACCTCGAGTTCTCCCTGGGCTTCTCGCACCCCGTGATCGTCGAGGCTCCCGAGGGCATCACCTTCGAGGTTCCCGACAACACCCACGTGAACGTCAAGGGTATCAACAAGCAGCAGGTCGGTCAGATCGCCGCTGAGATCCGCGGCCATCGTCCTCCCGAGCCTTACAAGGGCAAGGGTATCCACTACGTTGGCGAGCACATCCGCCGCAAGCTGGGTAAGGCCGCCAAGTAGTCGTAACCGACTCACTCGCATAAGACCAGCACCCCGTCAGGTGCTGGCAAGATCAACCTTTTTAGGAGTTTACGTATGAACAAGCATAAGGCGAAGCTGGAAGGCCTCAAGCGTCGTCAGCGTCGTGTTCGCGGCAAGGTCTCGGGTACCTCCGAGCGTCCGCGTCTTCGCGTGACCCGTACTAATGCCAACATCTATGCCCAGATCATCGACGACAGCAAGGGCTCCAGCCTGACGCTCGTCTCTGCCTCGACCCTCGAGGCCGAGTTCAAGGGCACCCACACCTCGAACAAGGAGGCTGCGGAGAAGGTCGGTCAGCTCGTTGGCAAGCGCGCCATCGAGGCCGGCATCACCAAGGTCGCCTTCGATCGCGGTGGCCGTATCTACCATGGCCGCGTCAAGGCCCTCGCCGACGGTGCTCGTGCCGCCGGTCTCGAGTTCTAGGAGGTATGTAGCACATGGCTCGTAATCAGAAGCAGCAGCGCGAGGCCTCCGAGTTCGAGGAGCGCGTCGTTTACATCAACCGCGTGTCGAAGACCGTCAAGGGTGGTCGTCGCATGAGCCTCGTCGCTCTCGTCGTCGTTGGCGACGGCAAGGGTAACGTCGGCGTTGGCATGGGCAAGTCCGCTGAGGTGCCCCTGGCCATCTCCAAGGCGTCTCTCGATGCCAAGAAGAACATGTTCCACGTGCCGGTGACCGAGCAGGGCACCATCCCGCACGAGGTTCTCGGCCACTTTGGTGCCGGCCGCATCATCATCAAGCCCGCTGTCGAGGGTACCGGCGTTATCTCCGGCGGCGCTGTGCGTCCCCTCTTTGAGCTTGCTGGCATCAAGAACGTCCTGTCCAAGTCCCTCGGTACCGACAACGGCCTCAACATCATCAAGGCTGCCGTCGAGGGCCTCAAGGAGCTCTCCAGCCCTGAGGACGTCGCGGCTCGCCGTGGCCTGACGGTCTCCGAGATGTTCGTCGGTAAGGAGAACTAAGCATGGCTGACACCATCAAGATCAAGCAGGTCCGCAGCACCAACGGTTGCAAGCAGGACCAGGTCCGTACTGTCCGTGCCCTCGGTCTCCACAGGATCCGCGAGGTTCGCGAGATTGCTGACAACGAGTCCGTCCGCGGCATGATCTTCAAGGTCAAGCACCTTGTCGAGATTGTAGAGGAGTAGCAAATGCAGCTTCACGATCTTACTCCCGCGCCCGGTTCCACCAAGAACCGCAAGCGCGTCGGCCGTGGCAATTCTTCGGGTCACGGCACCACTTCTGGCCGCGGTCAGAAGGGCCAGGGTTCCCGCTCTGGCGGCACCAAGGGTGCCGGCTTCGAGGGTGGCCAGACTCCGCTGGCTATGCGCCTGCCCAAGCTTCCGGGCTTCCGCAACCCCCGTCGTATCGAGTACACCGCCGTTAACGTTGAGCGTCTCGAGCGTAAGTTCGAGGACGGCGCTGTAATCGACGGTGCCGCTCTTAAGGCCGCTCGCATCACCAAGAGCGAGTTCGAGCCCGTCAAGGTGCTCGGCAATGGTGAGCTCACCAAGAAGTTCACGGTCAAGGTCGACAAGGTCAGCGCTTCTGCGCAGGCCAAGATCGAGGCCGCCGGCGGAAAGGTCGAGCTGCCGTGCTAAATGGTCTTAAGAATGCTTTCCGCATCAAAGAATTGCGCGAAAAGATTCTTTTTACCATAGCTATGCTCGTCGTGTACCGCATTGGTGCGCACGTTCCTGTGCCCGGCATTCCCTTCCAGGGGATGCTGGGCCTTTTCTCGACCGATAACAATTCGGTCGCCGCAGGTGCTATGGCCCTCCTGAATCTTTTCTCTGGCGGCGCGTTGAGCTATGTGTCGGTGTTTTCGCTGGGCATCATGCCTTACATCACCAGCTCGATCATCCTCCAGATGCTCCAGGCCGTCGTGCCTTCCCTGCATGAGCTTGCCCGCGAGGGCGAGGTCGGTCAGACCAAGATTACGCAGTATTCGCGTTACCTCACCCTGGCTCTGGCAATCCTCAACTCCGTGGGTTACCTCTTCCTCTTTAAGAGCTTCGGCATCAGCTTCAATGGCGCCGGCGCTCCCGAGATCATCTTCGACCTCATGATCGTCGGTACGCTCACCGCGGGCGCTATGCTGATCATGTGGATTGGTGAGCTCATCACCCAGCGCGGTATCGGCAATGGCATGTCGCTGATCATCTTTGCGAACATCATGGCCGGTCTGCCGCAGGCGATCTTCTCCAGCACCGAGGGTAATGCCGGTGGCATCATCACCATGGTGATCATCTGCGCCATCATCCTGCTGGTTATCCCGCTGATCGTTTTCCTTGAGCGCGGCCAGCGCCGCATCCCGGTCTCCTACGCCAAACGCGTCGTTGGCCGTCGCATGATGGGTGGCCAGACCACCTACCTGCCCATCAAGGTCAACACCGCGGGTGTCGTGCCGATCATCTTCGCTTCGGCGCTGCTGTACTTCCCGGCTCAGATTGCCGTGTTCTTCCCCGGCATCGGCTGGATTCAGGCAGTTGCCTCCGCGCTTTCGACCGGTTGGCTCAACTGGGTGCTTAACGTTGTCCTCATCGTGTTCTTCGCGTACTTCTACACCTCCATGGTGTTCAACCCCGATGACACGGCCGACAACCTTAAGAAGCAGGGCGGCTTTATTCCGGGCGTGCGTCCGGGTAGGGCTACCGCGGCCTACATCAAGAACGCGCTCAACAAGATTACGCTTCCCAGCGCTGTCTTTTTGGCGCTCATCGCCATCGTGCCTTCGATCATCTTCTCCTTCACGGGTAACCATCTGATCCAGGCATTTGGTGGCACGTCCATCCTCATCATGGTCGGCGTCGTGCTCGACACGGTCGATAAGCTCGAAGGCCAGATCAAGATGTATGATTACGATGGATTCTTTAAATAGGCTAGAGGAGGATTGCTCATGAACCTCGTATTGCTCGGAGCTCCGGGTGCCGGTAAGGGCACCGTCGCACAGGAGCTCGTCGCCGAGTTTGGCGTCGCTCACATTTCCACGGGCGACCTGCTGCGTGCTGCCGTCAAGGGTGGCACCGAGCTTGGTATTCAGGCTAAGAAGTACATGGACGCTGGCGAGCTCGTTCCCGACCAGCTCGTGATCGACCTTGTCAAGGAGCGCCTTGCTGCCGATGACGCCCAGCAGGGCTTCATCCTCGACGGCTTCCCGCGCAACACCGCCCAGGCTGTGACGCTCGATTCCGAGCTCTCCGCCATGGGTCGCGAGATCGACTGCGCCCTTCTGGTCGACGTGGCCCCCGAGGTCATCATCGATCGTCTGTCTTCGCGTCGCACCTGCCGCGCCTGCGGTTACACCGGCACCGCTGCCGATGCCACCTGCCCCAAGTGCGGTGGCGAGATGTATCAGCGCGACGACGACAAGCCCGAGACCATCAAGAACCGTCTCGACGTCTACGAGAAGTCCACGAGCCCGCTCGTCGACTACTATCGTGGCCAGGGTCTGCTCAAGTCGGTCAACGGTGACCAGGCTCGCGAGACCGTGTACGGGGATGTCAAAGAGGCTCTCGGTCTATGATCAAGATTAAGTCTGCAACGCAAATCGAGCAGATGAAGAAGGCAGGAGCGCTATCTAAGATGGCGCTCCGCCACGTTGGAGCCATGGTGCGCCCCGGCGTTTCGACTTTTGAGCTCGATCAGCTCGCGGAGCAGATTATCCGCATGCATGGCGGCACCCCGGCCTTTAAGGGTTACGGCGGGTTCCCGGGGACCATTTGCGCATCGATCAACGATGCCGTGGTCCACGGTATTCCCAACCCTGACATGATCCTGCGCGATGGCGATATCATCTCCATCGATACGGGAGCCGTTGTCGACGGTTGGGTCGGCGATAACGCATGGACGTTTTTCGTCGGCACCCCCACGCCCGAAGCCAAGGCTTTGTGCGAGGTCACGCGCGATTGCCTTAAGGCTGCCATCGAGCAGGCTGTTCCCGGTAACCATATCGGGGACGTCGGTTATGCCGTTCAGTCCCTTGCCGAGTCTCACGGTTACGGCGTGCTTCGTGACTATGTGGGTCATGGCATTGGCCGCGTGATGCACGAGGACCCCAACGTTCCTAACTATGGAAAGAAGGGGAGGGGCGTTCGCCTCCAGGCCGGCATGGTCATTGCCATCGAGCCGATGGTTACGATGGGTTCCAACCATGTGAGCACGGGCTCCGACGGTTGGATTGTTACGACCAACGACCACCTGCCCGCCGCGCACTACGAGAACACCGTCGCCATTACCAATGACGGTCCGGTGATTCTCACCACGGATGCCCAGGGTGCTTGGTGTTCCTTGCAGGGCGGTGAAATGTAGGGCTTGCGTCAAATGCACGCCTTAACATTTCAAATGTAACAAGTTCCGCTTAGTTGTGGAGCCATTACGAAGATACTACGATACGTGCATGCGTATTGTAGAATACTCAATCGCTGTCGTTTTCTAGAGAAAGATGATTGCTTGTGAAGAAGGAAGACGCAATTGAGCTCGAGGGTACGGTAAAGGAACCGCTGCCCAACGCCATGTTTAAGGTCGAGCTCGAGAACGGTCATTCGGTTCTGTGCAACATTTCTGGCAAGATCCGAATGAATTACATCCGTATTCTCCCCGGTGACAGGGTTGTCGTGGAGCTTTCCCCGTACGACCTGACCCGCGGCCGCATCACCTATCGCTACAAATAGCGGCACGCATACACGCGCTCCATTTCCGGCTGCAGGCTTAGCTCAACCTACGGTCGGATTGTGTGTGAAGACCAGCCATAGTTTTAAACGCCTGCGGCTGGGCGAGGAGATAGTAGGGAAGTAGTTTGAGCGCTACCGAAAGGAAGAACGATGAAGGTACGTCCTTCGGTCAAGAAGATGTGCGATAAGTGCAAAATCATTAGGCGCCATGGCAAGGTCCTCGTCATTTGCGAGAACCCCCGTCATAAGCAGCGTCAGGGTTAAGAGAGGAGACTACGTTGGCCCGTATTAATGGTGTCGACCTCCCGCGTGAGAAGCGCGTTGAGATCGGTCTGACCTACATTTACGGCATCGGCCGCACCACTGCGACGAAGATCTGCGTCGAGTGCAACGTTAACGTGGATACGCGCGTTAAGGACCTCACCGAGGATGAGGTTAACGCCATCCGCGATTATATCGATAAGAACCAGATCATGGTTGAGGGTGACCTCCGCCGTGAGCGCAACCAGAACGTCAAGCGCCTTATGGACATCGGCTGCAACCGCGGCCTTCGTCACCGCAAGGGCCTCCCGGTCCGCGGCCAGCGCACCCACACTAACGCTCGTACCCGCAAGGGCCCGAAGCGTCAGATCGGTGCTAAGAAGAAGAAATAAGGAGCGCTAGATAGATGGCTACTGCTAAGAAGAACGTTCGCGCTGCCCGTCTGAAGCGCGCGGACCGTAAGAACATTTCCGTGGGCCAGGCTCACATTCGTTCTACGTTCAACAACACGATCGTTTCGATCACCGATCCCCAGGGCAACGTCATTTCCTGGAAGTCGGCTGGCCAGGTGGGCTTCAAGGGCTCCCGTAAGTCCACGCCGTTCGCTGCCCAGATGGCTGCCGAGGCTGCTGCCAAGCAGGCCATGGAGCACGGTATGAAGAAGGTTTCCGTCTTCGTCAAGGGCCCCGGCTCCGGTCGTGAGACCGCCATTCGCTCCCTCCAGGCTGCTGGCCTCGAGGTCTCGAGCATCCAGGACAAGACCCCCATCCCGCACAACGGCTGCCGCCCCAAGAAGCGTCGCCGCGTGTAACTGAAAGGATCG
>CABTZM010000108.1 GCA_902489295.1 uncultured Collinsella sp. | reverse complement strand
GGTGTGCAAAAAATGCCAAATATGAGTACTGCTACCGGAATGGATACATTTCTTTTAACTTTCCAACCGCCAGAATAATCTTCGATTGTCCGCTAATTAAAGCTTTTACAGTCATTCATCCTGCGTTTTCGCAAATCTTAAACCCCTCCAGACGCTCAAATCACGTCTGAAGGGGTTGATTTTGCTGCGACTAAATTAGTCACAGTACTCATATTTGGCATTTTTTGCACACCGGGTCCCGAGGAGGCGCCTGCACCTCCCCGGGACCGCTCGGCTATTCGACGATTGGTGCTCCGTGGCCCCAAGAACCTTCCATGCCGCACACGGTCGAGGCAAACCCGGCAGCAAAGTCGAGCGCGCGCTCGATGGCCTCGGCGCCATCTTCACCACGCTTGGCGGAATCGAGATAGCACATCAAAAACGAGGTAAGGAACGAGTCGCCCGCCCCCATGGTGTCCTTCATGTCCGTTACCGGTTTAGCCAGCTGGCGGTAATAACGCTCGCCGTCGTAAGCAATGCAGCCCTCGGCGCCCGCCGTAGCCGACACAAAACGCGGACCCAAGCCCTTCACCCATGCCAGACGCTCGCGGATCTCGTCCTCACTCGCGGCATCCGCCGCACTAAAGAAAGCGAAATCGACGTAGGGCGCAATCTGCTCGTAGTACTCGTCGGTAGAGTCGTCCGAAAAGTCAAAAGAGACCGTGACGCCCGCAGCCTTCAACTTGGGCAGCTCGCGCTCGGTAAAGCAATAGTTGCCCGAATGAACCACATCGAACTGCTTCATGTACGCAAGGTCAAAGCGATCGAGGACATAGCGCGCATCGCCACGGATACCGCCCTCGTTGGAGCCAAGGAAGACACGGTCACCGTCAACGACGGTCACGCGAGCCGCTCCGTTCTCGCCAATCATCTGCTCGCACTTGTCAAGCTCGATACCCTCATCCTCGAGGCTTGCAATGACATGCTCGGCAGCGGCATCATTGCCAAAAATGCCCATGTATGCGGAGCGTGCGGCACCGCATTTCTTGGCATAAACGGCGAAGTTCACCGCATTGCCGCCGGGATACATGGTGTGGATATGCTCGTAGCGATCGACGACGTTGTCGCCAAATCCGAGCGCGTTAACGTTAAATGCCATGGCCTTTGCCCCTTCTAGTACTCGACAACACCCATATAGCGACGGAAATCGGGATCGTGATCAAACACCTTGCCGCGTGCGGCACGCAGCTCGCAGTTCATGGCGTAGAACAGCACCGGGTCCAGATAGGCACGGACGCTCGCCGGCACGGCTTCCATACCGTAATCCTTGGCATCGAGCACCATCAGCGTATCGGTATGCGTCTTAAGGAACGCCAGGGCGCGCTCGTCCATAGCACGGCACTCGCTGGAGCCCATCTGCAGGAAGTAAAAAACGCCATCCTGAGTAGCCTCGAAGGGGCCGTGGAAGTACTCGGCAGAGTGGATGTAGCTGCAGTGCTGCCACTGCATCTCCATAAGAGAGCAGATAGCGAAACCGTAGGTCTGGCTAAAGTTGGGACCGCTGCCCAGAATATAGAAGAACTCGTGCTCCTGGCAAAGCTTGGCAAAACGATCGCCCAGCTCGGCATTTACCTTCTCACGTGCCGGGGGAAGAATCTTATCCATCTCGGCGATACCGGCATACATATCGGCAAGATCGGCGTAGCCCTCCTGCTGATCGAGCAGCTCGGCCGCAAGCGACAGCGAAATGCCAGCGGGGACCTCAGCCTGCGGCACGCCCTCGCCCCATGGGTAGACCCACGTGGTCCACTTGCCGGAGTCGATCTTAGATCCAGCGTTGTCGGTCTGGGCGATCACCGTAGCGCCTGCGGCGAGGGCAATCTCGCAGCCCTCAACGACCTCGGGGGTGTTGCCACTGTGGCTGCAAGCAATGACCAGGGACTTCTCGCCCAGACGACGCGGACGCATGATATCGAACTCGCGAGCCGTATAGATATACGAAGTGAAGGTGGTTGCCTCGCGCTGCAGAAGCTCGTGAGCCGGGATCAAATCGATCATGGAGCCACCACAAGCAATCCAGTAGACGCTGTCGAACTTGCCCTTCTCGGCAATTGCCTCTTTGATCAGATCGTGTGCGTTCATATCCAGTTCCTTTCTTGTTTGGGCCGCAATCAATGACGTTGGTTGCGTGGCCGATAGTTGTTTTAGTCAATCAGATATTTCTCGAATGCGGCCATGTTCTTGGCATCAGCCGCCGCCGGGTCATCGTAGTAACGACCGTCCGTGATTTCCTGGCCCAGCATGCCGTCGAAACCATGGGCGTTGAGTGTGGCAGCGAAGGCGTCCATATCGTGCTTGCCATCGCCCCACACCAGATGGCCATACGGGTCACCGTCGATAAAGTGCATCTCGTGAATTGCCCCATCACCAAAGGCGGCAAACCAGTCCTCGAGCGTCTCGCCTGCAACGCCCATCGCGGTTGTATCAACCATGGGCTGTAAGTACGGGCTCGCGACCTCGTCAATCATGCGCTTCGCATCGGAAACCGTCGTCACAAGGTTGCTCTCCTCGGGACGCAGGCTTTCCATCGTGAGCACCAGACCGTGCTCGCCGGCATACTCCGCCAGAATGGACAAGTGCTCGCGGCTGCGCTTCCAGGCTTCCTCGCGGTCCTCGTCCCAGTCGCCCCAGCCCGAGTTGATGGACATACGGTCGCACCCAAGTACCTCGGCAAGCTCAATGCCGTGTTTAAAGTACGCCAGACTGCGCTGTTCATGCAGCGGCTTGCGTGCGCAGTACTGCCAAGGATAGACAACGTTCTCGGGGCACAGAGTACGATACCTAAGCCCACGGTCTGCAGCCTTTTTCGCCAGGACCTCAGCCTCAAAGTAGCCCGTATGGTCGAGCGTCACATGCGGCTCTGCACACCACAGCTCAATGGACTCAAAGCCCAAGCGCTGCTGCACATCAAGGAAGTAATCGAGCGACCACATGATGTAGTGGATATTCATGCCCGCAATCTGCTCGCGGCGCAGCGTCGGTTTGGATTCAGACATCTTATGCCTCCTTATTTCGATCGAACACGATCTGTCCGTCCGACATCGTCATATCAACCGCAAGATCGCGTGCGTCGCGATAATCGAGGTCGAACACATCCCGATCGAGCACGCAGATATCGGCAAGCTTGCCAACCTCAAGCGTACCCAGCTCATCTTCGCGCATCAGGTCGTACGCGCCCCCGGCAGTCCAAGCGCACAAGAGCTCGACAAGCGTCAGCGTGTTGACCTCATTCACGGGCAGTCCGTCGTCGAAGTATCCGCCGCACGCACTGTAGATTGACTCGCCCAAGCTCGGAATCAACAGCGGCAAATCCGTGCCACAGCACACTGTGCATCCGGAATCTTCCATGCCGCGGCGATTCCAGCTGTGCAAAAGCCGCGTCTCGCCAATTTGTCGACGCATCATCGACAGGCAATCCTCGCGCCGGTCCAGCGTTAGAATCTGCGGATAGACCTCGCAAATTCCACCTAACTTGCCAAACTCGACAAGATCGGTCGGGTCAGAGTTCTCGAGATCGGTAATCGCATGGCGGCGAAGCATCCGTCCATGCTCGTCTCGAGGCAGCGAGGCATAGAGCGCCACGGTGCGACGAACGGCGCCATCGCCTTGGCAATGCAAGGAATATCGGAAGCCGTCAGCATCAATTGCACGCAGCTCGTTCTCAATCAGATCCCACTCTGGCTCCTCGACGACCGTCTTGCCGGCAGCGCCCGCATCGGCCGAGTCCTCATAGGGGTCTATCATCTCGGCAAGCCCCGCCCATACGCCGCGATCGGTCATACGGTTGAAGCCAGAAAAACGAACGAACGGTCCCCGGAAGCGCTCTCGCGCCTCGCGGGCATATGCCAGATTTGCACCGGCGCCCACCGGCTGCGACATCATAGAGACGCGAACCGTCAGCTCACCAGATTCCTCACGGCGAGCCATTTCGTCGGCAAAGCCGTAATAATCATCAAACGCCATCTCCTTGATGGCGGTAACGCCGCGTTCGTTAAGCATGCTCATGTAGTCCGAATACCCCGCACGCACCTCGGGCAGCGCGAGGAAATCGCTCATCATGCGCCAGATCTTCTCGGCATAGCACGCCTGCGGCGTAAAGCCGTATCGCGCACTGGCGGCAGCATTGAGAACGCAGGTCTCCGCACCCGGTGTAAAGCAGACGACAGGGATATCGCCAAAACAATCATCAAACACAGCTGCCGTATTTGCGTTCTCGGCATCCGATGCCAACGTTTCGGATAGGTTGTGGCCAAAAGCCGCCACGCAATCCGGATGATCTTCTTTCCATGCACGCAAGAGCGACACGGCCTCTTTGGCATCATCGATGCCGGACAGATCAGACCCCAACGTCCGCAGCGCCCAGCCTGTATAGAAGGTATGTACATCGGTCAGGCCAGGCATGACGGTGCGGTCGCCCAGATCAACTACCTCGTCCGCCTGGGTCAAATACGAAGCCACCTCACACTTGGTGCCGACCGCCTCAATTCGATTGCCACGGACCGCTACGAAACCTTCAAACGGCAGGTCCCCCGTACCGGTAAAGACGCTCTTAGACGTCAGGACCGTTAAACGATCAGACATCACAACCACCTACACCGGAAGCATGCCAGAGATTGCCGTTACGATCAGGCCAAAGACGACCATGAAAATGAAGAACTTCCAAATGGTCTTCCACCATTGACCAAACGAGATCTTTGCCACGGCAAGACCGGCAACCGTCATGCCCGCCACGGGACTGATGGTGTTGATGGTCTGATTAGCAAACTGGAGCGCGGTAACGGCGGCTTCGGGATTGAGGCCCATAAGCTCGGTCAGCGGACCCATGACGGGCATGGTGAGCGCCGCAAGTCCAGAGCTCGAGGGAACCAGCAAAGAGAGCAGGCCAAGGACGATATACATAAACGTGGTGTAGACGGCGGCAGGTGCACCGGCCAGTGCAGTAGCGAGCGCCTGGAGGATGGTGTCGATGATCATGCCACCCTCTGCGATGACCAAGATACCGCGAGCGATGCCGATGACGATAGCGGCATACGCAAAGTCGGCAATGCCTTTAACGAACTCCTCGGCGATCGTCTGCTGGTCAAGGCCGCCCAGGATACCGGCAAGCAAGCCCATACCAAGGAACACGGCGGAAATCTCATTCATGTACCAGCCCTGGGTAACAAGACCCCAGACGATAATGCCCATGCCGCAGGCAAAATCGATAAGCACGAGCTTCTGACGGGTAGTGAACTCTTCCTCGATGGAGGCATCGGTCACGGAAAACTCAACACGCTTGAGCTTATCGTCCTCGTACACAATGGACGACTCGGGATTTTTCTTGACACGCATGGCGTAGCGCATGGCCCATGCGATACCAACGGCAGTGAAGATGACCCAAGAAACGGCGCGCAGCCACAGCTGAGGATTGCCCTCGATACCAATGATGCCTTGGGCGATCAAAACATTAAACGGGTCGATGGTCGAAGCACAATATCCCAGGTTAGGACCAAGGAAGCAGATGATAAACGCCGTCATCGAGTCATACCCGATACCCATCATGATGGGAATGAAGATGGCATAGAACGGCAGGGCTTCCTCAGACATACCAAACGTAGTGCCGCAAATGGACAGCAACGTCATCGTGATGGGAATGATGAGGATGTCCTTGTTCTTGAGCTTTTTAATCACACGGCTCATGCCGGCATTCAAAGCGTTGGTCTTGGTGATGACTGCGAACGATCCGCCAATCAATAAGACGAACGCAACGACGTCGGCAGCCTCCTGGATGCCCTTAGTAGGCGCTTGCAGGACCGCAAAGATATCCTGGCCCAGATTGATGGTCTCGCCGGTCTCGGAATCGGTGTAGTTCTTATCAACCTGTTCATAGGTTCCAGCAACGGCGACTTCACGCTCGCCCGCCGCTGTCGAAATCGTCTTGCGCTGATACTGACCAGAGGGAACGATCCAAGTCAGGACCGCAAAGACAACGATCAGCAAGAACATGATCGTATAGACATGCGGTAATTTGAACTTAAAACGTCTGTTTGTCTTCTTCGCCTTCGTATCTGACATAGATACCTCTAAAGAACTCGAGACTGCATCGCATCTCGCTTCAACGCCTGCGCAAGGCAAACGTTCTATGACGTTCCATAGATTACCAGCAGCTTTTCCCATCATCAAGATAATTTCAAACTGATTGCCGCGACGCGGTTGAACGGTTGCGTTCGCGCCGTGAACGGTATGGAGACGCCCGGTGAGATGATCAACCGGGCGTCTCCATTCGCAATGTCCTAGATGTCAAAGACGTAGCGAGACCCAACGATTCGCTGACGACCGATGATAAACGGCCGCCGCTGCTCATCGAAAAAGAAGGCTTCCATATAAAACAAGGGTTCGCCAACGGGAACTGCCAACAGCCGAGCGACCTCGGGCGACGCGCACGCGATCTCGAGCGTGCACGGGTCGGTAAACGCGGGCGTGCGGCCCGTCCGGTTGCGCACGAACTCAAAAATGGATTGGTTAGATAGAGGTGCCGTTGATAGATAGGCGTTGTCCTCGTAAACGTATATGTTGTTCTCGAGCATGACAGGGACGCCATCGGCAGTACGCACGCGCTCAACGCAAATCAAGTCAGTTCCAACGGGAACACCAAAGAACTGTGCTTCGGTGGAATCCGCCGGCAGTATCTTCCTCGAAATGACACACGCCCCCGGTTCCATTCCATTAACGCGGCATGCGTCCGAAAAACTCTGGACGTCATCCTTCTGGCGAATCTTGCGCTTGAGCTTGGGGGCATTGACAAACGTGCCTTTCCCCTGTCGCTTCGTTAGATAGCCCTGCTGGACGAGCTCCTCAATAGCGCGTCGCACGGTAACGCGGCCAACTTTATAGCTCTCAGCCAATTCGAATTCGTTGGGTATCCGCGCACCTGCCTTGTAGGCGCCGGAGTTGATTTCGTTTTTGATGATATCGATAACCTGTTGGTACAGCGGTATCGCTGCTTTACCGTCAGTTAGCCCTTCAGTCGGTGGCATATACCCTCTCCCAGCACAATTAAGTCAAAAGCGGGGATAAAAGGAAACAACAAAAACCCCCCCCCCCCCTTT
>CABTZM010000107.1 GCA_902489295.1 uncultured Collinsella sp. | reverse complement strand
GGACGTTCTTAAACGACTAGCTGTTGGGGACACTCTTTCGCCACCCGGCAGCTGGGAACGTTCCTTTCCTGCCGGCACTTGGAGACAGTCCCTAACTGCCGGCAGGAAAGGAACGTCCCCAAAGGCCGGCATATTGGGACAGTCTTTGCCAACCCGACCGGCAGACCGGCGAATCGGCAAAGACTGTCCCCGATGACTAGTCGTTTAAGAACGTCCCCAATGGCTAGGCGGTTAGGCGCGGGATTTGTTGTGGGCAAGCGCCAGGCCCGCGGCAGTGATGGCGGCGGCGAAGAGCACCGTGATGCCCAGGTCGCAGGCGATGTCGCCCAACACGGCAGACGTCAGGTCCGAGGCAAGCGCCTTGTTGATCGCGTCGCTCACCCAATATGTCGGCACAAAGTGCGCCACGGTCTGCACGGCCGAGCCCATCATCGAAAGCGGCATCCAGGCACCGCCCAAAAACGTCATGAGCAAGCCAAGCAGGTTGCCCACACCGTTGAGCAGCTCTTCGCGCGCACCCAGGCTCGAAAGGGCAAAGCCAACGGCCAGCGGCGTGCACGCCAGGGCAAACGTCGCCGCCAGCGCCAGGCACACGCGACCCACGCCTACCTCGGCGACCGCGCCGGCAAAGCCCACGACGCCCATCATGCTCGACACAAGCCAGATACAGACGGTGAGCACGGCGGCGGCCGCGAACACGGCAAGCGAACGCTGGCGCTCGGGGATTGGGGCGGCATCCATACGACGCACGCGCTCGGGCTCGTTCATGCCCGAAAGCACCAGCCCCACCGACACGATGACCGACGAGATGATCGCGTACGCACCAAAGTTGAAATACGACTCGAGTGTGGCGGCGGCAGTCGAGTCGACCTTGACCCGCTCAATCTCGACCTCGGCACGCTTGGCGGCGGCATGCTCAGCGGCCTTGGCGACACTGCCGTTAGAGGCGACGGGCTCCAGGGCCGCCGAAGCGCCCGCGAGCGAGATCCACCGCGAGGCCTCGGCAGACGAAAGCGCTGCCGCCATGGTGCCGGAGCCGTAGGTCACGTCGAGTTTGGGCAGGGCCTCCCCCGCACGGGCGGCCGCGATCAGGTCGTCCTCAAACCCCTTCGGGATAAAGAACACGCAATCGGCATGGCCCTTGGCGCCGTTGCTCTTGGAGAGCGCGTCCGCAAGATCGTACGTATCGTCGCCGACGCCCGTGACCAGGTCAAAGCGCGAACCCAGGTGCTTGGTAAGCGCCCGCGAAAGATCGCTGTCGTCGCGGTCGACCACGACCACGTTGGCATCGCAAGGCTTGTAGTCGGTGAGCTGCGACGAGTTCGAGCTCACCGATGCCGCGATAAACACACCCAGCAGTGAAAGAAACACCGTATAGATGAGCAGGTAGAGCGGGTGCGCGAGCGCCATGCGAAGCGCAGTCTTAAAGGTGCTCATAGCGGCTCCTTCCAAAGATTAGCGATGCGGCGGTGACAAACACCAGGGCCATGAGGACCAGCGCGCCGGCGCGAACGGCAAAGGGTCCCAGATCCTCAAAGAAATACAGACGGTTGAACATGTCGCAGATGAGCTTGACAGGATTGAGCCAGCACTCGGCCGGGCAGGCGCGGGCGACGTCGTCGGCAAGTCCCATCGCCGGCACGCCGTAGAGGCCGGCGAACAGGGCGCACGTGGTGGCAAAGCCCGTGAGGATGCCGGACTTGGACGCCTTGCCGCCCTTAACGGGAAGCGTGCCCACAAAGAGCCCTAGGCCCGTGGCAGCAAGCGCGGATGCGGCGCCGCCCGCCAGACACAGCCCCTCGCGCCCGCCAAAGTCGACGCCGACCACCAGGCGCACGTAGCCGATCGCAACCGCTATCGAGGCAAAGGAGACCAGCCATGATCCCACAAAGATGCCGGCCAGCGACGCCGTCTTGGAAAGGCCGCCCACGCAGCGCCGCGTGCCGAGGCCGGACAGATTGGGCTGCAAATCGACGACGCTCAAAGCGGCAAACTCGGCAGACATCATCGCGACCAGGCCAAAGAGTGCGAAATAGTAGATGGTCGTAGCGTCGGGCGTGGTGCGCGTAAGGCTCACGCGACGGGTGCCGCCCTCGAGCGATAGGGCGCGCGCAACCGCCTCCGGATCGGTAAGCGCCGCCGGGTTGTCCTGGGCAATCTGGCGCATGAGCTCGGCATTTTGCGTATACGAGCTTGCCACCGTCTCCAGAATGCTGCGGTCGGCGAGCACCGACGTCGCACGCGAGCTGTCATAACTCGAAAGCAACGTGAGCCTGGGTGCGCCCGCATCGTCGACCGTATAGATGCCCGCGACCTCGCCGGCCTTGAGTGCTTTGCGCGCGGCTGCCAAGTCTTTGTACTCGCTCACATCGAGCAGCTGGTCGTCACCTTCCTTGGCAAGCGACGTCGCAACGTCCTTAAAGGTCGAAGCGTCCCAGGCCTCGTCCGCCACGACGGCAACCGGCACCGGGTCGATCTTACCGTCGGAGCTGAGGTTCACAAACATAAACATAAACATCGTGGAAAGCGCGATGGGAAAGACCGCGCTCCAGACCCACGTGCTCGGCCGGCGCAGCAGCGTCTTGACCGTGGTGATGATGGTGTTGAACATGGCCGCCCCCTAGTCGCGCAGCTCGCGGCCGGTGATCTCGAGAAACACGTCGTTGAGGGTCGGCGGTTCGCTCCATACGCGGCCGAGCGCCACGTCGGCGGCGCGCAACGTGTCGAGGATGTCAACCAGATTGTGCGGGCTCGCTTCGCAGGTGCAGACGAGCTCGCCGTCGGACAGCTCAACCGAAAGCACGTGCTCGAGGGCGCGCAGTCGCTCGACCGTGGCGGGCTCGACGGCGCCGACCTCGACGGTCACGCGCTCGCCCATCTGAATCATGCGCTTGAGCTCGTCGTTGGTGCCCTGCGCCAGCACGCGCCCGCCGTCCATGATCATGATGCGGCTGCAAATCTGCTCGACTTCCTCCATGTAATGGCTGGTATACACCACCGTGGCGCCCTCGTCGCGCAGGCGGCAGATGCCCCCCAGGATGGCGTTGCGGCTCTGGGGGTCGACCGCCACCGTGGGCTCGTCAAAAAAGATGAGCTCGGGCTTGTGCGCGATGCCGCAGGCGATGTTGAGACGACGCGCCAGACCGCCCGAGAGCTTGCCGGGGCGAAACTTGGCAAAGTCGCCCAGCCCGACAAAGTCGATCGCCTCGTCCACCAGCGCGCGGCGGCGCTTGCGGTCGCTGACGTAAAGGCTGCAGAAATAGTCGATGTTCTCGCGCACCGTGAGCTCGTTGAACACCGCAACTTGCTGCGGGACCACGCCGATGCGACGCTTGAGGTCATAACGCGTGGGCGTCATGGGCTCGCCGAACAGCTCGATGGTGCCTTTGTCGTAGTCGAGCAGCTGCAGAATACAGTTAATGGACGTGGTCTTGCCCGAGCCGTTAGGGCCCAGCAGGCCAAAGATCTCGCCGGGGGAGATGCTCAGGTTAAAGTGGTCGAGCGCGATAAGATCGTCGTAGCGCTTGACGAGGTTTTCGACGTGGACGATGTCTGTCATGAGGCAGCCCTTCTGTTGGTCGTGGCCCGGTACGATTGCATCATCGCAGGTGCGGACGGCCCGCACCAGTGAGCTTTGTCACGAGTGCGGGGGCCAACAGAACCGGCATCGCCACAGGACAAAGTAATCAGATTTGTTTGTCCCAAATCTTAAGTAAGTGGGGCTTGCATTTCTGATTACTTTGGCCCGTCCGCGCCGTAGCAATCACCAGCTAAAACAGCTCCACCTCATCCCGCAAGAACTGCTCAACCGAAACGTTACGATCGCCCACAATCATCGGCTTCGCCTGAGGGTTCTGCGCCAAAAACTCAGTCATACCGCTCTTAGACACGCGGCCGCTTTTAACCTCGATCGCCGCAAGGGCGTCATCGCCGCGCTTCGCCACAAAGTCCACCTCGAGATTGCCCTCACGCCACCAATACAGCTCAAAGCCTTCTGTTTGAGCACGCGCGATGAGCCGGGCGCCCACCGCAGTTTCGACCAAATGCCCTCGCAGGGCAGAATCAGCCAACAAGTCACCCGCCCCGCGCCACATCGAGAACATCAATGAGGAATCATGCACGAGCAGCCGCGGCGAGCTTGCCCTCGACCTCACCTGCTTGGCGTCGTATTTTTGCAACCCGCTCATCATGCCCGCCTTGGACAGCAGATCAAGATAATGGCGCACGGTATCAGTGTTTCCCCTATCGTCAAGCTGCCCCAGCAGTTTTCGATACGATATCTCCTGCGCCGAATACTGCGCACCCAGCTCAAAGAGGGCTCGCATGAGCGCCGGCTTGCGCACGTCTTCCATCTGCAATACGTCACGCGAAATCGTCGATTCCACGATCGAATCGCGCATATACTCTCGCCAACGATTGACATCGCTCTTGAGAATCGCGGCACCCGGATACCCGCCAAACATCAGATAATCCTCGAAGCTATAGCCAAACGCCTCGGACATCTCAGACAGGCTCCAATGCGTCGAACGCAGTAGCTCAAATCGCCCCGCAAGCGATTCGGTCAGCCCACTGCCGAGAAGCAAGCTCGACGAACCGGACAGCACCACGAGAAGCTCGGTGTCGTTCCAAGAGTCTTCGTCCCACAGGGCCTTGACCGTCTCGGACCAACCCGTAACTTTTTGTATCTCGTCGAGCACAAGGATGGCACGCGAGCCATTACTTGTCAGCTGCCGAGCCTGGCGCCACTCAAGGTCGATCCAATCCCCCGCGAGTTCGCGCGACGAGTCGGCACTCGCCACGCGACACGGAAGCCCGCAAGCCTTGACCGCCTGCTTGATGGCCGTGGTCTTGCCAGTTTGTCTGGGACCCATAACCACCTGAATAAAGGAACGCGGCCCCATGAGTCTTTGCTGTAACACGGTCGATATCTTGCGCCTATACACCTAGAGCCTCCTTTTGATAAATCTATCTAGCAAAAATAATAGCTGTATCTAGCAAAAATGATAGATACAGCTATCAAAAATGCTCAGGTGAAATGATTGTCGGCGAGATATAGTCGCGGTCCCCCTTGCTGGGACAAATGTCACGGTTGCGGCACCTGGGCAATCGTCGCGCGCGCCATCGCGTACAATACCCGTATGAACAGGCTATTCGACAAATCGATTGTGCTGGCGTGCTGTATCGCGGCCGCTCTGGGCCTTGCTGCGGACGCTCGCTTGGTCGCGGCATTTTGCCTTGGCGTCGTCATCGCCGCGCTGGCCGAAGTCGCGCAAGGCGAACGTGCCCGCCGCGCCAGCGAGGCCGGCAGCTACGCCTGCGTCATCGTGGCCGTCTTTGTGCCGCCGTTTATGCCGTTTGCACCCCTCGCCTTCTATGACATCGCGCAGCATGTGCGCCGCGAGCGCGTCTGGGGCGCACTGGGAGCCGGCGCCATCTTTGTCTGCGCACTCGTCGCGGGCCTTCGCAGCGGTGCGCTCACCGCCCGAACGCTCCTGTTGACCGCCATTCTTTCAGTCGCCGCCACCTTACTGTCGCTGCGTACCGCCCAGTTGGAGCGCGAACAGGAGCGCATGCGCCGCACCCGCGATGAGCTGCAGGAACGAGCCCTCGCGCTCGAGGCGCGCAACCGCGACCTTGCCGACCGCCAGGACTACGAGGTCGAGCTCGCGACGCTCGCCGAACGCGCCCGCATCGCGCGCGAGATCCACGACAACGTCGGTCACCAACTTACGCGTGCCTCGCTGCAAACCGAGGCCCTGCGCGTAGTCCACACCAACGAACCCGGCGTCGCCGCCGACTTCGCCGACGTCAAGCGCACCGTTGACGAGGCGCTTCAGCTTGTACGCTCGAGCGTCCATGCGCTCAACGACAACGCGGCCAATCTCTCCGTGCAGCTCGAACGCATCGTTGAGGACGCGCGCTCGGACGGTGGCCCGCAGATTGAGCTTGAGGTTTTGGCCGAGCATGCACCGGCCAACGTCGTCAACTGCTTTGCGGCGGTCCTGCGCGAAGCGCTCTCCAACACCATGCGCCACGCCCGTGCGCAGAACGTTACCGTGCGATGCATGGAGCATCCGTCGTTTTACCAGCTCATCGTTACCGACGACGGCGAGGGCGCGGCCAAAACGGGCAATCGCGGCGTTGCCGAGGGCATGGGGCTCGGCTCCATGCGCGAGCGCGTCGAGGCGCTTGGCGGGACCTTTACCGCCGGGCCGCGTACCGGCGCCCCCGGCTGGCGCGTGTTTGCCACCGTCCCCAAACAGCAAGGAGATGACGCCCGATGAGGCTCATTGTTGTCGACGACGACCGCTTGGTGGTCGATTCGCTCAAGATTATCCTGGGTGCCCAGCCGCAGATCGAAGTCGTTGGCACCGGCGCCGACGGCAACGACGCGGTCGCGCTCTACGCCGAGCACGCGCCCGATATCGCGCTGCTCGATATCCAGATGCCAGGACGTGACGGCCTTTCGGCGGCGCGCGAGATCCTCGAGCACGACCCTGCAGCACGCGTGGTGTTCCTGACCACGTTTTCGGATGACGAGTACATTGTGTCGGAGCTCAAGCTGGGCGCCCGCGGCTACCTGATCAAGACCGATGTCGCCGCCATTCCGCCAGCGCTGGCGCAGGTCATGGATGGCAAGCGCGTGCTGGAGGGCAAGGCAATCGAGGACGTCGATTTTGATGGGACGGACGCCGAGGCCGGCACGTCCCGCCGGCCCGCAGCCTTTGCCGGCCTGACCGACCGCGAGTTCGAGGTCGCCGAGCTCATTGCCCGCGGCCTCGATAACAAGGAAATTGCCGCCACGGCCTATATGGGCGAAGGCACCGTGCGAAACCACATCAGCTCGATCCTGGCCAAAATGGGCCTACGCAACCGCACCCAAATCGCCATCGCCTACCTGCGAGGATAACCATCGTAGTAAACCGGCATAGTTTTGTTCGAGTAGCCCCGCACAAGCGCCGCCTAAAGCCGCGCGGGACCAAGAATGATCCGTTTTCCTCCGTCCCCGGGGGATCAGTCGGCGGCACCCGCCACGAAACCGGCCCATCTACTACGTTTGGTTCGATACCCCCGACCACACCCTCGTTTTGAACAAAACCGCAGGCGTTCTACCTGCACTGATAATTGTTCTCGGGGGAAGCGGGCACTGCGGGGCGCGGCAACGGCGCGCGATTTCCG
>CABTZM010000106.1 GCA_902489295.1 uncultured Collinsella sp. | reverse complement strand
GCGTCGGCCTCCTTGTAGATCTTGATCTCCTTGCCGTCAACGGTGATGGAATCCTCGCCAGCAACGACCTCGTGATCGCGAGCGTAGTTGCCCTGCGTGGAGTCGTACTTCAGCAGGTAAGCGAGCATATCGGGAGAGGTGAGGTCGTTGATAGCGACGATCTCGGAGCCCTCATGACCGAACATCTGACGGAAAGCCAGACGACCGATGCGACCGAAGCCGTTAATAGCAACCTTTACTGCCATTGTGTCTCCTTTCGTAAGGCCCCCGCGAGCTACAGCGCCCGCCGTTGAGGCCCACAAACTAACCACTCGCCTAATATACCTTTTTTTTGACTTGAATTTCACGAGAATGCTCGAAATTGAAAATCAAATTTACGTTAAAACGTTTTAAATACTAAAATAGCAGCTAAATCCATATATAAGTCGTTACTTCAAACTACCTGTTTGCTTCAATGAGCTTTTCAAGCCGTAAAACACGATGGTAGAGGGCTGACTTCGACAAGGGAGGGTCAGCCATCTCCCCCAAATCACGCAGCGACAGATCGGGATAGCGCTCGCGCAGGTCGCAAAAGACCGCCAAGGCATCCGGAAGCGCATCACGAAGGCCACGCTGCTCGAGCTCATCGATAAGCGCAAGCTGATGTTGGGCGGCACCGGCGCTTCTGGTCTGGTTGGCGAGCTCGGCGTTCACGCGACGGTTCACATCGTTCTTAACCAACTTGACCGCGCGCGCCTCCTCAATCTCGGCAACGCTGCGCTTGGCGCCAATCAGCTTTAATAGATGCTCGATTTCCTCGGCGCTCTTAATGTACACGGCATATGACCCCCGCCGTGCATTAACACGAGCATGGACCCCAATCTGCTCCAACAGATCGCAAAGCCCCTTGGCATATTGCTCGCCCTGCACAGCAATCTCCAAATGAAAATCGCCGCGTGGATCGGCCACGAAGCCGCCCGCGATGAGCGCGCCGCGGATATAGGCAAGTCTACAGCAAGGACGGGCAACGATATGTCGGGGTACGCCGGCGACAAGTCCTCCCCTACGTTCGAGGATACCCAGCAGAACCAAGGCCTTATCCAGGTCTGGCTGATCAGGCAAGGTGATGAGGTAGTTTCGAACCTTATGCAATACAGATTTACGGACGGTGAACTCCGTTTTGAGCTTAAGGATACGATGCGTCAGCGTGATCATCGTGCGCGCGACGGCTCCCGTCTCAGTCGCAACCGTCAAACGATACCGCCCAGAGCCGGTAAGCGAGAGCGTACCGCTCACGCGCGTGAGGGCGGCAAGCGTCGACAAGTCGCAGTATTCACATTCGGGTTCGCAGCGCGCAAGCTCGTCGCGCACCTCAGCGGTAAACGACATGCAGGCCTATGCCTTCGTGTTGGCGCGCGACAGGTCGCGGTGGGAGATGCTCACATGATACTGAGCGCCTTCCAGGTAACGGGCCGTGGCCTCGGCAATGGCAACGCTGCGGTGCTGGCCGCCCGTGCAGCCGATGGCGATAGAAAGCTGCGGCTTGCCCTCCGCGATATAACCGGGCATGACCGTATCGAGCAGCTGTGTCCAAGCCTTCCAAAACTCCTGCGTCTTGGGATGGTCCAGAACAAAATCGGAGACCTTTTTATCGAGACCGGTCATCGTGCGCATCTCGGGATCGTAGAACGGATTGGGCAGGAAGCGGACGTCGATCATAATATCCGCTTCGACGGGCATGCCGTGCTTAAAGCCAAACGAGAACACGTGGACGTCCATGAGCTGCTGGTCGAACAGCTCGGAAAATGCCATACGTAGCTTGTTGCGCAGCGCAGAGGTACGCAGACGGCTCGTGTCGATAATCATATCGGCTCGGTCGCGCACGCCCTGCAGCTGAAGGCGCTCGCGCTGAATGGCATCGGCCGTAGTCTCCCCCGGCTTGGCAATGGGATGACGGCGGCGATTTTCGCTGTAGCGACGAATCAGCACCTCGTCAGAAGCCTCCAGGAACACGATGTCGCAGCTCATCTCGCGCTCTTCGAGCGCGGCGACCGCATCGAGCAGCTCGTCAAACAGTCCCTGGCTACGCAAATCGCAGGTGACGGCGAGATGCCTGCCCACGCCCGTATTGATGCCGACGAGCTCGGCAAGCTGGGCGATCAGACGCGGAGGCAGGTTATCGATGCAAAAATAGCCCATGTCCTCGAACACGTGCATGGCCTGTGTGCGGCCTGATCCGGATATTCCGGTGATGATGACGATATCGGGGATGCGCTCCGAGCGCTCCGCCGCATCCATGGCATCTCCCTTTTGCATGTGTTGCCTCCCGAAAACAAGCGCGGGACCCAGCAACCCGGATCCCGCGCGGTCAATTGCCTATATTGAGTATACCGCCCCGAGCGGATACGAGGCCTGTCTTACGCCTCAAGCGCAGCCTTGAACCAACTCGTAATACTCGTGGGGTGCGTGATGGCGGTGCCGACGACAACGGCCCAGGCACCAGCATCGATCGCGGCGCGAGCCTCCTCGGGCGTATGCACGCGACCCTCGCAAATGATGGGAAGGCCGGGGAATTCCTCGGTCGCCTGACGCAGGAGCGGCAGATCGGGGCCATCGGCCATGGTGCAGTCGATGGCGGCGACGCCGTGAGAAAGCGTGGTGGATACCAGGTCAAAGCCCATATCAACAGCACGGCGAATATCCTCGATGGTGGCACAATCCGCCATCAGGAGCACACCCTCCTCGTGCAGCGGACGGAAGGTATCCTCGACCGTCTTGCCATCGGGGCGCGGACGATCGGTGGCGTCGATCGCCACGATATCGGCACCGGCAGCAACGCAGGCGCGAGCGTGACGCAGCGTCGGCGTGATGTAAACGCCCTCGTGCCCATCCTTCCACAGGCCGATGACGGGAACCTCACAGCGACCCTTAATGGCGGCAATGTCGGCAAGGCCCTGGCAGCGAATGGCGGCGGCGCCGCCGAGCTCGCAAGCGCGAGACATTTGAGCCATGGTCTCGGGCGTACGAAGCGGCTCGCCCATATACGCCTGAACGCTCACGACGAGCTTGCCCTTCAGGGACTGGATCAAAGGATCAACGGTCATGTTCGACTCAACCTTTCTCAAAAACAGCCTTCTGAGACACCGCACCTTGACGTTCAAACCGTCGCTCGCGTACCGAAGTACGCTTCGCTCCTCTTTCACGTCAATCTGCGGCACCTCAGAAGGCGCACTTGGTAGCTATGTTTATTTCAACGACGCAAGAAGGTGTTCGGCGGCACCGATGAGCGGAGCATCGCCCTCCAGAGAACCGATGAGGATCGGCGTGTCCTGAAGCGGATCGAGCGCCTGGCTGGCATAGCCCTCGTGCACCGAATCCTTCCACGTCTGCGAACGCCAATCGGGACCTTGGTGAATCACGCCGCCCGAAAGCACGATGACCTCAGGGTCCAGGATGTTAGCGAGCGAGCCCAAGCTGGCCCCCAGCGCAAAGCCGGCGTCATGGATGACCTCGGTCGCCTTTGCGTCGCCCGCACGGCACAGGTCGTTCACATCGCGACCGACCGAAGGACGGCTGGGGTCGACGCGACCAAAGCGCTCATCGTACATACGACCAATGGAAGTGCCCGAAGCAACCGACTCCAGATGGCCGGAACGCCCGCAGGCGCAGGGAATACCGGCGGCAGCCGAGCACTCGATGTGGCCCATATGACCGGCAGCACCATGGAAGCCCTGCATCACGCGGCCGTTCTCGACATATGCGCCGCCGATGCCCGTACCGATGCCAAGACACAAGACGGAGAACTTGCCCTTGCCGACGCCCCAGTGGGCCTCGCCCAGAGCATGAGCCTGCACGTCGCCTACAACGGCAACGGGAAGACCGAGGTCCTCGCGCAGGCGCGGCCCCAACTGAACGCCGGACCAGCCGGGCATGATCTCGTTGGCATACGCGATGGCGCCCGTCTTGGGATCGACAACGCCGGCGGCACCGATACCGACGCCAAGGACCTCGACATCGGGATTCGCCTCGAGAGCAGCCTTGATGGACGCCTCGATACGCTGGAAGACGGCCTCGCCGCCCTCTTGGGCCTCGGTGGGAACCTCGGCCTCAAAAACGGGATGGGGCACGCTGCCGTCAGCCGGGTACTCCATGATGGCAGTCGCGATCTTAGTTCCGCCGATATCGACAGAGCAGACGTACTTGTTCTCCATGTCGCTCTCCTTAGGAGATAAAAAACAACTACAGGAAATGCGCCGTCAGGCTAGCCGTCACAGCGCGGTAAAGGTTTTCCAGATGCCCGAGATCGCCGAGAAACCGTGTGGCCATTGACCTAATGGGTCATGGCCGCACGGTTGAACGGCGAGGTCGGGTGCCTGGGAAAGCTTTAAAGGAGGCCGTTGTCCTGGAGGACCTTCTTAATCGCCTCGACGTTCTCACCGGTCATGGCCTTCACCGGGCGCGGCATGGTCGGGCTGTCGAAGATGCCCATGAGGTTCATAGCGGTCTTGAAGGCGCCGACGCCACCGGCATAGCCCTGGACGCCCGAGGTGACATCCCAGATGTGGGAGATCTCATTGAGACGATCCTGCTCGGCCTTGACGGTAGCCCAGTCACCAGCCTGAGCGGCCTTCCACTGACGCACGTAGCCCTCGGGCTCAACGTTGGCGAGACCCGGGACGGAACCGTCAGCGCCGCCGAGATAGGCGCCGTCGACAACAACCTCGTGACCGGTGAGGATGCTCATCGGATGGCCGTTCTTCTCGTTCTCCTGAACGAGGTAGCGGAACGAGATGTCATCACCCGAGGAATCCTTGACGCCAGCAAGGACGCCCTCGGCGCCGAGCTTGGCAAGGAGCTTCCAGGGGAGCTTGGTGTGAACGCAGACGGGAATGTCATAGGCAAAGATGGGCAGGTCGAGCTCCTCGTGCAGGATGCGGAAGTGCTCCTCGACCTCGGTCATACCCTGCAGGGCATAGAACGGGCAGGTGGCGACGAGGGCATCGGCGCCCAGCTCCTGGGCGACCTTGCCGTGCTCAATCATGCGCTCGGTCTCGGTATCGATGATGCCGACCAGAACAGGCACACGGTGGTCGACGATACGAACGGCCTCGGCGATAATCTGGCGACGGCGCTCATCGGTGGAGAAGACGACCTCGCCCGAAGACCCCAAGAAGAACAGACCATCGACGCCGGCATCGATCATGCGGTTGATGCTGCGCTCAAAGGAGGCAACGTCGAGCTGGTGGTCTTCGGTATCGGGAACAACGACGGGAGGGATAACGCCGGTGAATTTCTGAGTTGCCACAAGAATCTCCTTAGCTGTCTGGCGAGCGGCCCTATGCCGCTCACTCTTGTTGGCAGTGTCCAGGCCGTCTAGGCCAAAGAACACGGATAGAACGTTTGGTTAAAGAAGTCGACGACTTCGTTTTCGAACGCGTTAATACGCTCATGAGCGTATTTGGCATAGATGATATGCCTCCGGTCACACTCAAGACCGTTGAATACGGCAAACTGACCCTTGGGGTCGCTCACGGTATCCATGAGCGACGTGCCCATGAGCACCGATCCGCGCACCCGAGACGACAGAGCCTCGAGGCCACCGGGAATTGGATTGGCAACCGCCGTGCAGGCAAGTCCGCGCTCGTCCAGAGCAGAAACCGCCAGCGCGACACCGCCGCCAAGACCCTCGCCCCATGCAAAAATGCGATCGGGATCCATGCCATCAAGATTGCGCGCGACCTTCGCCAACGCGCAGCCCCAACGGACGCGCTTGACAAAAGCGGGCGAAGCAATCCCCCACTGCAGGTCGTCCGCACCAGCAACATCGTCATCCAGCGCGAGAACGGCATACCCCATGGCGGCAAATCTCGTCATGTGATGCCATCCACGCACGGGTCGATCGATGTCGTGAAACATCAGACAGAGCGGCACAAACTCGGATGCCCGGGCATGGCCTAAGGGCTCAATCAAACGACCGTGTACGACATACCCGCCGAGCTCAATGGAAACCTCGGAGTAGCGCGCGCACGGATTGGCGAAATCAATCGCCGTAACAGTCAGCCCGCAAACCTCAAGGTCCGAAGCGGCTGTCTCTAATTCGGAAACATCCGCCGAAGCATCGCCGTGCCAACCCCGGAAATCAGAGAGCCTTGACGAAACCGTTCCAGGCATCTCCGCGAGCCCGGGGACGATCAGCTCGTCGATATTGCTCTCGCACTTAGACATGAGCCTCCCCTCCCTCGCAGAAAAACGGAATGATCAGATCGTCAAAGTCCTGAATCTCCTCGTGGCCAAAGCCCTCAAAGAACTCGCGTCGCTTCTCACAGGCCAGATTGTTGTAGACCGCAAACTGCGTCGCCGGCGGACAGACGATATCGGCTGTGCCCGTGCCAAACAGCACGGGGCATTTGACCATGGGGGCAAAGTTCTTGGAATCGAAGTACGCCAGTTTGGCATAGGCCTCCTCAATACGAGTCGAGTCCTCGTCAAACCAACGCGACCAATAACGCAGGCCTTCATAAGCGATATCGTCGGCATCCAGATCCCAAACAAGGCGGAAATCCGACAGGAAGGGATAGAGGATGGCAGCGCGATTGATAAGCTCACTATTAAGCGCGCAGGTCGCAATGCCCAAACCGCCGCCCTGCGATGCGCCGTTCACAAATACGCGGGAAAGATCGATGCCCTCGAGCTCGCGAACAATACGGCACAGAATGCGGATATCCTGGTGCAAGCGGACATAGTAAAGATTGGCCGGGTCGCCGTCGATACCGGCGACGATATGCCCAGCAACCGTCGTGCCTTCAAATCCACCAATATCCTCGGAGGGGCCACCCTGGCCAGGACAATCGAGAGCGATGAGTGCCATGCCCATGCCCGCAAACGACGCCTGCTCGAACCAGCTGCGGCTTGCACCCGGATAGCCGTGGAACTGTAGCACCAGCGGCACGGGCTCGTCCGAAACCGGCTGGAGATACTTGGCATGCAGGCGTGCACCGCACATGCCGGTATACCAGAGGTCGAAAAACCGACAGGTCGCGGAATCCGCAACCGAAGCCGCCTCAATCGCATAGTCGAGCTCGACGGCGTCGGCCTCGGCCATGCGGTCCTTCCAAAAGAGATCGAAATCCGATGGACGGGGCATAGCGCCTCGATATTCACCAAATTGCTGTTGTAGCTCCTGAGCACTTGGCATGGCTCGTGAACCCAACCTTTCGAAATCGCAACGGAGGGGCG
>CABTZM010000105.1 GCA_902489295.1 uncultured Collinsella sp. | reverse complement strand
TAACAACCGGGTCGCCCAGGGCTTTGAGGATATCGGGCATGTCAAGATAGGCGCTACGGTCGCCGCCCTTGGCAAGGCCGGCGTGGTGCGCCTCATCGATAACGACAAAGCCGATGCGGCCCGAACGCGCGAAACGGTCACGGTGGATAGACAGGAACTCGGGCGTCGTGAGCACGATACCGGTACGGCCCGAAGCTAGACCGGCGAACACGTCATCGCGTGCGGCCTCCACGGTCTCGCCGGTCAGCACGCCAACGCCAATGCCAAGCGCTGCCATCGTCGACGAGAGGTGATAGGCCTGGTCGGCAACGAGCGCGCGCAGCGGATAGACAAAGATGCTCGCACGCCCGCGAAGGACCGCCTCGCGCGCGGCATGCACATGGAAGATGAGCGACTTGCCGCGCCCCGTTCCCATAACGGCCAGAACACTTTGGTGATCGGCCAGGGCATCAAGCGCCTCGACCTGCGCGCGGTGCGGCTGGTTCGAGCCGATAAAGCTATGGATAAGCGAGCGCGTGAGCTCGGTATAGGAAAGCTGGGCGAGCGTCTCGCGTTTACGCGACTCCAGGCGCAGGCCGGAATCCGCCGGCTGCGCGCCACGACGAAGCTCGCATGCCGGATCGTCGACGCTGGGCAGCGTGGTATCGCGGACCAGAACATCCTTGATCATGAGCTTGGGCTTCACACGCCCCTGCCAATGCTCGGCAACGGCCTCGAACACCAAGTCGACAGCGCTATCGCAGTTGATGAGCTTATCGATTTGCGGCACGCGGAACATAATGGCCGGCACACTCGCGGCGCCATCGGTCGCCACAAAGCGCATGTGCTCGCCGGTTTTGCCCACCACGGCGCGGTCGCACATCGTCACGCCCTCGGCAGCCAGCAGCGGCACCTTGTTGCCCTGGCCAAACGGCTCAAGACGGGAGATCTGCTCGATGGTCTCGATATTCAGCTCGGAAAGGTCGACGGTGGCGGCGACCTCGTCGGTGTCTTCAAAGTCCTCGGCGGGAAGCTCGGACAGCACGGCGGAAAGGCGGCGGCGGAACTCATCGAGCTTGGATGCCTCGATGGTCACGCCCACCGCACCGGCATGTCCGCCGCGACGAATCAGCAGGTCGGAACAGCGCTCGACGGCGTCAAACAGGTTAACTTTGCCCACCGAGCGACCAGAGCCGCGCGCGATACCGTCCTCGATCGAGAACAGCAGCGCCGGCACGTGATAGCGATTGGTCAAGCGGCTCGCCACGATGCCTTTGACGCCCTCGTGCCAGCCCTCGCCGCCCACGACGATTGCGCGCCCGCCGTCATAAGTCTCCTCGACCTTCGCCATGGCATCGCGCGTGAGCTCCGCCTCGATCTCACGGCGTTGGCGATTGATTTCCTCGAGCTCGGCTGCCAGTGCACTTGCTTCGATAGGATCACGGGCAAGCAGCAGGTCGAGCGCCAGCTTGGGATCAGCCATGCGGCCGGCAGCATTCAGACGAGGGATGAGCGAAAACGACAGGCCGTCGGCCGTAATGGTAGAAAGGTCGGCCTTGGCAAGTGCGGCAAGCGCGATATAGCCGGGACGGGCCGTCACGCGCATCTGCTGGATGCCCTCGGCGACCAGTGCGCGATTCTCGGGCGTGAGCGGCATCATGTCGGACACGGTGCCCAGCGCCGCGACCTCGATCAGCGAACGCCAATACGACGGCTTGCCCAAACGCTCGCCCAGGACCTGCACCAGCTTGAGTGCCACGCCGGCACCGGCAAGCTCGCGCGAGGGGCCCTCGTCCTCGAGCTTGGGGTCGGTCAGGGGCACGCCCTGCGGCACCTGGTCGGAGGGCTCGTGATGGTCCGTGACCACCAAATCGATCCCCAGGCTCTCCAGATAGGAGACTTCTTCCTTGGCGGCAATACCGTTATCGACGGTCACGATCAGCTGAGGGCGAGCGAGCTCGTTAACGCGGTCGAGCGCCGCGCGCGAAAGACCGTAGCCCTCGTCAAAGCGATGCGGAATAAACGGCGTGACATCGGCGCCAAACGTGCGCAGTGCCTCGGTCAACAGGCAGGTCGACGTAATACCGTCAACGTCAAAATCGCCAAAGACCGCAATGTGCTCGTGGTTGCAAATAGCACGCTCGACGCGGTCGGCAACGACCGACATGCCCGGGATAATGAGTGGGTCGGCCCAGTCGCGATCGAGCGAAGGCGTCAAAAACAGCTGACCTTCTTCGATGGATGTAATGCCGTGCGCGACCATAATACGCGCCACCAGCCCGGGAATGCCCAGGCCAGCCGAAAGCCCCTTTTCGAGCTCGGGGTTTTGCTGAGCGACCGCCCAGCGATGCGTCGTCTTAAGCGATGACATAGGCGCCCACCCCCGATAGGGGCAGGTCGCCGCGATACCTCTCACGGTTCATAGCGATGAGTCCTCTGTGTATGCCCGCTTCGGCAGGCAGATCTGTTGAACGGATTTATTATACCGTGCAGAGCAGACGCAAATCGCCGCAGCACGCCGCGGTTTCGGTAAACGATGCCGGTAATAGCCTCGAAATATTCGAGCGTTTCTGACGCACGGACGCATGCGAGCGTCTAGCATATCCATTCAAAACGGGTTCACGGGCAAAGGGAGTCACAAGCGCATATGAAGCAATGGGTTGGACTGGGCAAGTTTCTCGCGGGGCACATGCAGGTCATCGTTCCGATTTGCGTGGCACTCGGCGTGCTCTTTCCCCAACAGATTGGCGTACTCAAGCCCATCGTTCCCACCTTGTTTGCCTTTATGACGTTTCAGGGTGCGCTCAGCAACACCTTTCACCAGGTAACCGAGGTGTTCCGCCGTCCGTTGCACCTAGTCTTGGCGCTGCTCGTCTCGGCGGTGCTTATTCCCATCGCGGCGTATGCCATGGGGTCACTCTTCTTTGGCTCCAACCCCAACCTTGTCTGCGGCATTGTGCTCGAATACAGCGTGCCCGTGGCCGTCACCGCTTTTATGTGGATCAGCATGTTCGGCGGCAACGGCCCGCTCGCGCTCACCATCATCCTGACGTCCTCGGTCATCTCACCTGTGACGATTCCGCTTACGCTCAAGCTCCTGCTGGGCGCCACCGTCTCGATCGACGTGCCGAGCATGATGCAGAACATGGCCTTTATGATCGCCATCCCCGCTGTGCTCGGTATTGCCATCAATGAACTCACGCGCGGCTGGGGCCACGAGAAACTCTCTCCCGTGCTCTCGCCCGCCTGCAAGTTCATGATGATGGGCGTCATCGCGTCCAACTCCACCGCTATGAGCGAGTACGTGCTGCACATAAACGCGGTGCGCCTGGAAGTCGCCCTCTTTATTTTGGTCTTCGCCATCAGCGGCTTTGTCGTCGGTTTTCTGGTCGCACGTGCGCTGCATCTGCCATATAGCGAGACGACTACCATGTGCTTTACCTGCGGCATGCGCAACATCTCTTCGGGTGCCGTCATCGCCACGCAGTACTTTCCGGGCGAGGTCGTGTTCCCCGTCATGTGCGGCACGCTGTTTCAGCAGGTGCTGGCCTCGATTATCGGGCATCTCTTTGAGTGCCTAACCTGCGAGGAGCGCACCAAACAGCGCAAGCGGGTCGAAGCCGGCCGCGACGCCATGGCGCGCTAGGCTGTCCGCATTACGCGGGTGTTAGTCTTGCTATACGAGCGTTTCCAGATGCGCACGCAGACGCTCAGCATCGATATCGAGCGTCGTCTCGGCATTGACTTGGGCCAAACGATAGCCGACAAAGTAGGGCGAAACCACCCAACGCGGCAGCGCCTTGGCAATGGTCCGACCGCCCAGGTGATAGAAGAACAAGTTGTACGACTCTGCGCGACCACCGTGGTGCTCGTTTAGGATATAGCGCAGAGCTACCTGGATCGCATCGGCAAAGAGATCCGCCTCGGCTTGGTCTCGTGCGTCATCGCTGGCGGCGATTCCCTGCGGGGCTGAAACGTTGATCTCAAAGAACCCCATGATCGGTTCGGTTGAGATATTGACCGAGATTCTCCCCTGTTGCCAGACATTGATGCCTTCGAAATTGGCAGAAGTCAGCGAAGTGTAGCCGTCTTCCTGCTCCAAACCCACAATCTGCATGTGCGGATGAACGAGACTACCGCCCGAGAGCGGACCCTTGTTCTTGTACATGAGAACGCTGCGATACTGCTGTGAATCGATCATCTGCTGCCAGCAACCCAGGGCAAACCGCATCACATGGTGGAGTTCATCCGGCTCATAGATCACCAGGTCGGCATCGTGATCGGCCGACTCGATCAGCACGGTTTGACGGGTGGCGCGCAGGGTCTTGAACTTATTCTCGAGCCAGATGCAGTCACCATCGCGCCGGATGATATCGGCAAGTTCCTCGGTATCGCAAAAGGGACACGCGGTGCCAGGGCGCCGGTTGTCGTCGGGCTTACCGTTCGCCTGCTGAACGTCAAATACCAGCGCCACGGGTTACGCCTCCAGCGGCACGATCTTGGTGCCATGGAGCTCGGAGACGCTCAATGCCGCCGCCACGGTATCGCGGTTGGCCGTAGAAATGCCGCCGCCGGGAAGGATGGTCAGGCGGTCGCCCGCATACTCGACAAGACGCGACAGGTGCTCCAGGTTGTCCTCGATCGGCGTTCCGGCAGCACCACCATGCGTCAGGATGCGCGTGATGCCGCAGTCGGCGAGTGTGTCAATGGCGTCCAGCTGAGCCTCGGGCGAGAGCTGGTCAAAGGCCATGTGGAAGGTGATATCGATGGCCCCGCGCTTGCACTCCTCGGTCGCGCAGCCCGTAGCCATCACGAGGGCGCCGAGGGTGAGCTCGTCGAGCGCCCAGCCGCCGGCACAGGGCTTGCAGCAGCCAAAGACCAGGCCGTCAACGCCGGCGCTCACGGCAAGACCCAAGTCCATCTCCATCATGCGCAGCTCGTCCTGGTTGTAGTGAAAGTCACCGCCACGCGGGCGAATCATGCACATCACTCGCGCGTCATGCTCGTGAGCATAGCTGACCGTAGTGCTGATAACGCCGGCCGAGGGCGTGGTACCACCGACGGCAAGGTTGTCGCACAACTCGATGCGCTTAGCACCGGCATCGATAGCCGCCGGCACACGCTCAAAGTTCTCGGCACAAAACTCGTACAGCATAGATAGCCCCCAGGAGACATTTCGATTTCCACACGGCATTGTCGCACGTTAAATAGCAACCCGCACGATGGAACAAAACCTTGACAAGGAGTGTCCCAAAGTGCCGGCACATAAGGAACGTCCCCAGGTGCCACCTTGAGCGATGGGTACTCATTTAAGTACGTCCCCAATGAGTACCCGCAGGGGACAGACAGACCGGACTCCCTATACGACAACTGTTGACATCATATACTATGTGTCATATAGTAGGTGTTACACAGTATACTACGAAAGGAGGTGTGCGGATGGAGGCACAGATGAAGCGCGGCTTCCTCGAGGCCTGCGTGCTCGCGGCCGTCTCGGGCGAGGAATCCTACGGCTATCAGATCGTGAAGGACGTGCCCGCGAGTATGGGGCTCACGGAATCCACGCTCTATCCGTTGCTCAAGCGCCTGGAGAAGGCGGGCTGCATCACCGCGCGCTCCGCCGAGCACAACGGGCGGCTGCGGAGGTACTACCGCATCACGGACGCCGGGCGCGAGCGTATCGCCGAGTTCCTCGCCGAATGGCCATCCGTGCAGGAGATCTACCGTTACGTGGAGGGGGCGCACCATGACGCGCGATGAGTTCTTGAACCGGCTGGGCGAGCTTCTGGCCTGCCTGCCGGCAGATCAGGTAAAGGAAACGCAGGAGTTCTACGCGGAGGCCATCGCCGACCGTATGGAGGACGGCATGACGGAGGCCGAGGCTGTGGCCGCCATGGGCACGCCCGGTGAGGTCGCCGAGGCAACGCTCGACGAACTGCCCGCCGTGCCGCGCGCGATCGCGAGGACCAAGCGCAAGAGCACGGCACTTCTATGGGCGCTCGCCATCGTGGGCTCTCCGGTATGGATTCCGCTGCTGCTCGCGTTCGTCGCCGTTGCCGCTGCAGTCTACATCTGTATTTGGGTTCTTGCGCTCTGCGTGTGGATCGTGGCCGCGGCATTCGGGGGCGCGGGCCTGGTAGGGCTCCTGTTCGCCGTGGACGGCATCATTATCGGGCATGTTCCGTACGTTTTGGCCTCGATGGGAATGGGATTCGCTTCCATCGGTGTGGCGCTCCTCACGGGAGCCGGCGCCTGGACGGCGTCCAAGCAGATCGCGCGCCTCTCTGCCCTTTGGGCGAAGAAAGCCGTTTCGCCCTTCTGGAAAGATCGAGGCAATAAGAGCCGCATGGGCGCCGAAGCGGCGCCGCTCACGGCATAGGAAGGAGTGCAAACATGTCCAGCGTAAAAAGGATTTACCTTGCCGTAGCGGGTGGGCTTGTTGCCACGGGGCTCGTCCTGGCTGCTATCGGATTTGTGGCCTCCGGCTTTAACCTCGCTGTGCTCAACACGCAGATCGACCTGCGCGATGACACCATCATTCTGGGTGGTGTTGAAATAGACGACCCGACAGGGCTTCCACTCATCGAGCAGCTTGCCGAGGTCGGCGAGATCCATATTGGATCTGCAACGACTGGTTCGTCTTCTCCTCGCAAATGATCGAGCTCGTAGCAGCCGTCCCCCCCTTCGGGCGCACCACGACGGGCATGAGCACGCCGCGCTCGGAGCCTTTTTGCGAGACCTTCCGTCACGCTCTTCCTGCGTGGTGAACCGGTCATCGACCGACGAGAGGCTGATGGGAATCTCTCGACTTCGGGCCAATCCCGCTCACCGATCTGGTCTTCCTTCGTGATGCGCACATAAGCGAGCAGACACCGCGCAGTGCTTCAGCGCGGCCGCACTTCCACGTCTATGACGGAGGTGCCCGGCGGCGTCTTGGCAATCCCCTTGTTTGCAGGCGTTAGCGCGTGGGGATCGCCCACTCGGGGGTCGAGGCCGCCGAGGACGGCGGCGAACCTCGCGGTGTCATTCGACATCGCGAGGTTCCCGGACCATGACCACCTGGCCTCGTACCGCGGCATAGCCCCAAGGGTGAGGAGCTTCGGCACGTCGATCAGGGCGCCCGCGCAGCGTCGGCCGGTCCGCCGTTCGGCAGAACGGCGGAAGTCCCTAGCCGCCCAGGTAAGCCTTGCGGACGTTGTCGTCGTGCAGGAGCTCTTGGCCGGTGCCGGTCATGGTGATCTTGCC
>CABTZM010000104.1 GCA_902489295.1 uncultured Collinsella sp. | reverse complement strand
GGTCGGGGGGGGCCCGGCCGGGGGGAGGCCGGGGCGCCGCTGAGGGGGGGCGGGCCGGGGGCCGTACGCTTGAACTGAGAGGGGGGAGCCCTCGCGCCCTCCCCCTTTTTGCGTTTGCGGGCTTTTGTCTCACATAGTAGCTGTGTTTTATAACCCTCGTTTGTCGCATCTTCTGTGAACGGGCTACAATAACTTAGTCTGTGCGATATGGAGGTGAACATGGCTGAAGCTGGTATCGGCGTTGATATCGTCGAGATTTCCCGTATGAAATCAATTCTTGAAAAGACGCCGTCGTTTGCTCGGCGTGTGTTTACCGAAGAAGAGCGTGCGTATTGTGATGCATCATCGCGTCCCGCTGCTCACTATGCCAGCCGCTTTGCTTCGCGCGAGGCGGTACTTAAAGCTCTCGGCACGGGTTTTAGTCAAGGCGTTGGTCGCAAGGATGTTTCGGTTACGCGTGATAAACTCGGCAAACCGAAAGCGCTGCTTTCGGGCCGTGCTCTCGAGATCGCTCAAGAGCTGGGTGTTGTTGAGGTCGCTCTTTCCATTACGCTTACAGGAGACTTAGCCGTTGCGAATGCCATCGCGATTACCGAAGATGCTCGGCCTAAGCCAAAAGAGGAAAAGGTGAGTACCAAGAAACGCGTAGCGCAGACATTTAAAGAGGCTCGCTCTGTTTTAGATGAGCTTGAGCAGCTGCAGAATTCAGCATTGACGGAGCACCTGGGCGATGCTTCGCAAGATACGCTAGGAGCATAGATGAAACCGGTTTTGAGTACCGAAGAAGTCGTTCGTCTCGAGGATATCATCGAACGCGAAGGGACTTCGAAGGCCGAGCTTATGGAGCTAGCGGGTGAGTTTGCCGCCAACGAGGTCTTGAAGCTCAATCCCGATCGGGTTCTCGTTCTGGTCGGTTTTGGTAATAATGGCGGCGACGGTTGGGTTGCCGCCGATATTCTGAGCCATAAGGGTGTGGACGTGGATATCGTTTCTCCGGTTGAACCGGATGAGATTCCTGCTGCTCTGGCACGTCATGTTGCTCGTCGTACTGCCGGCCGCGATGTGCACGTTTGCGTCGGCCCTTCGCGTGACGAACTCGAGGTTTTGATCGATAAGGCCGATGTTGTTGTCGATGCCATTTTTGGTACCGGTTTCCACGGGAATCTGCGTGCGCCGTTCTCCATCTGGATTCCTACGGTCAATGAATGCGCCGATTGTGTCGTATCCATTGATGTCCCCTCGGGCCTGAATGCCGAGACGGGCGTTGTTGATGACGACTGCATTCGTGCCGAGCATACGGTGACGATGATTGCGCCCAAGATTGGTTTGTATAGCGCTGATGGCCCTGAGTATGCTGGCGATTTGATCTGCGGCAATCTTTACGACCGTCTTGACGAGGTCATCGATGATGTCGACCACGCCGCCGAGATTGTCGAGCCCGATGACTTAGTTGATTACTTTGCTCCACTTCCTACGAATATCGATAAGTATTCCCGTGGCTCTGTGCTTATTGTCGCCGGATCTGCGCAATATCCTGGTGCTGCCATTATGGCGGCCAAGTCTGCAGCTCGCGCGGGTGCTGGTTACGTGGCAGTCGCGGCTCCTGACGCCTGCGCTAATCTTATTCGCATGGCACTTCCTTCGATTCCCGTCTTTGCTATTCCGTCTGATTCCCGCGGCTCCTTTGGCGCCGCTGCGCGCATGACGGTGTGCGAGATTGCAAAGAAGTACAGCTGCGTACTGTGCGGTCCCGGTATGACGACGTCTGCCGGCGCTATGCAGGTGGTTTCGGGCTTGCTCGAGCTTGATGTACCGCTTATTTTGGATGCCGATGCACTCAACTGCCTTGCTAAGATTGCCATTGACGGTATTGATAGTAACCCCGAGATGTATCGTCGCGAGCAGCCGTTGGTTATGACGCCGCACTATCGTGAGCTTTCGCGTCTGGTTGCCGGTGACGAGGTGAACGACCTTGGTACCGCGATTGCAGCTGCGCAGAAGGTTGTCTGGGCTGCAGGCTCCGACAATCTGGTGGTCATTGCCAAGGGGCCGACGACGGCTATCTGTGGCGTTGAGCGTGTACTGCTGCCGCTCTCGGGTCCGGCTTCTCTGGCAACTGCCGGTTCGGGTGATGTTCTCGCGGGTATTTTGGCCGGCACGCTTGCCACCATGCGCGACGAGATGGATCGTTGGGAGTTGCTGTATTCGTACGCCGTCGCACTTCACAGCTACGCCGGTTTTGCCGCGGCGACGGAGTATGGTGAGAAGAGCGTTATCGCGACCGATCTTATCGACTTGATCGGTCCTGCCATGGAGCTGGCGGCAAAGGATGCGCTCGAAGATCTGGGAATCATGGACGAAGGGTCGGATGACTAATCATGAATAAAGCCGATTTGACGCGCTGGTCCTGGGTCGAGATCGACCGTGGGGCGCTCCGTCGCAACACGAGGGCCTATAAGAACTTGCTGAATCCACGTCAGCGCCTGTGCTGCGTGGTCAAGGCCGATGCTTATGGTCATGGAGCTGTTGAGTGCGCCAAGATCATGTATTCGGCCGGTGCCGACATGTTTGCCGTGGCGACGGTTAACGAGGGCGTTGAGCTCCGACAGGGCGGGATTACGAAGCCCATCCTCATCCTAAGCGAGCCGCCTATCGAGGCCATTCCGACGTTGCTCGAGTTTGATATCATGCCCTCGGTCTATACGTCTGACTTTGCTCTTGCGTATGGCGAATGTGCCGTCGCGGCGGGCAAGGTGGGCAAGTATCATCTCGCCATCGAGACAGGTATGAATCGTATCGGCGTACACTACACGCAGGTGCTCGACTTTGTGCGCGGTATTAATTTCCATCGCGGTATTCAGTGCGACGGCGTATTTACGCACTTCGCCACGGCCGATGAACCTTCGGGCTGGGACTACAAACTGCAGTGTCAGCGCTTTACCGAGGCCGTTCAGGCCATTAAGGATGCGGGCTTTGAGTGCGGTATCGTGCACTGCGCCAACACGCCGTCCTCGATGCTCGACCCCTCGATGCATTTTGATATGATTCGCGCCGGCGTTGGCTTGTATGGCATGCAGCCGTGCGAGCTGAGTGGCCGCGTGATGCAGCTTGATCCCGTTATGAGCGTCCATGCGCGCGTGACGCGCGTGGCACACCCTGCGATGGGTGAGGGCGTGGGCTACGGTTTTACCTACCGCGTACCGCGCACGCGCGTTCAGATCTGCACGCTGCCGATCGGTTATGCCGACGGCCTATCGCGTACGCTTTCCAATCGTATGGATGTGCTGTATCGCGGCGAGCGCGTGCATCAGGTTGGCAATATCTGCATGGACCAGTTTATGGTCGCCATTCAGTCCAACCCGGCACACGAGATTCCCGAGGCCGAGTATGGTGACGAGATGATTATTGTCGGCCGCGATGGCGATGCCGAGATCACTATGGACGAGATGGCCCGACTGCGCGGAACGATTAACTACGAGGTCGCCTGCGGCTTTGGCATGCGTCTCGACAAGGTCTACGTGTAGGAGCCGCTATGGGCGTCATGCACATCCCCGGCCATACCCATCAGGTGCCACGTGAGGTCGCACTCGAGGAAATCGAGGCCGTTCTGGGCGATTGTCACCTCTGCCAGCTCTACCAGTCGCGTCACAATATCGTGTTTGGCGTGGGAAACCCCCACGCCCGCGTGATGTTTATTGGTGAGGCGCCGGGCCGCAATGAGGATTTGCAGGGCGAGCCCTTTGTGGGGGCGGCAGGCGAGGACCTCAACGGCATTTTGTCCCTGGCGGGTCTTAAACGCGAAGACGTCTACATTGCCAATGTGCTTAAGTGCCGCCCGCCGGGAAACCGCAATCCGCGCCCCGAGGAAGTACTGGCTTGCTCGCCGTTTTTGCGTGAGCAGATTCGAAGCATCTGGCCCGATATCATCGTGACGCTCGGCAACCCCGCGACGCACTTTGTGCTTAAGACCGAGATTGGCATTACTAAGCTGCGCGGCAGGTTCCACCAGATGGGGCATTTTGTAGTAATGCCCACGTTCCATCCGGCAGCAGCGCTGCGCAATCCGGCGTGGCAGGAGCTGCTGGAGGAAGACTTTAAGATGCTGGGCGACTATCTGGAGCGACATCCCGCACCAGAGGACGCCTCGGAATAATAAGGAGCATATATGTCCCTGGAGCGCCTGGGGGTAGGTACTTACAAAACGACTTGCGCTGCCGATACGGAGTACTTTGGCGAGCTAATTGCACCGTGCCTTGAGGACGGCGATGTGCTCATCCTGACCGGTGGCCTGGGGGCGGGCAAAACTCACTTTACCAAGGGCGTCTCGCGCGGGCTGGGCGATGGGCATATGGTTACGAGCCCTACGTTTGCGCTCATGGCCGTTCACGATCAAGGCCGTATTCCGCTGTTTCACTTTGATCTATACCGCCTGGAGCATGCCTACGAGCTCGAGGATACGGGCATTTTCGATGTGCTGGGCTATGAGGGTGCTTGCCTGCTGGAATGGGGCGAACAATTCCAAGACGAGCTGACGGATGAGTATCTTTCGGTGACGCTCAAGCGTGATGAGGGCGACAGCGATGTGCGAACGATAACGCTCGAGGCACACGGTGACCGCGCAATGGAGCTTTCCCATTTGATTGATAAGGCTGTACAAGATGAGCTTGCATAACGACAACGCGCTGGTGGTGGCGCTCGATACCTCGACCGACATGCTTGCCTGCGCGGCAAGCTGGATTGATGGGCAGACGGGCGAGACGAAGCTCGTGAGTGGCGACCACATGTGTCGCCGTCACGCCAACGTTGAGCTCGTGAATACCGTTGATGGCGTGCTGGCTCAAGCCGGTCTGGATCGCAGCGATGTTGGTTACTACGTGGTCGGCCGCGGCCCGGGGTCGTTTACGGGTGTGCGCATCGGCATCTCCACTGCCAAGGGCCTCGCGCGCGGTGCCAATGTTCCACTGCTGGGCGTGTCGACGCTCGACGCTTGCGCTTGGACGGCGTGGAAGGCTGGCGTGCGCGGCAAGCTTGGTATCTTGGCCGATGCCATGCGCGGTGAGGTATATCCGGCACTATATATGCTGGGCGATGAGGGTCCCGAGCGTCAATTTGAGCGCGAACACGTGGTCAAGGCCGCCGTGGCGCTCGATGAGTGGCGCCGAGCAGCGGACTGGGACCAGGTTCAGCTGACCGGTGACGGTCTCGTGCGCTATGGCAAGCTGCTGGGTGAGGACGAGACCGCCCGCTGCGTGGAGCGCGACCTGTGGTGGCCTTCGGGCGAGGGCTTGCTGCTCGTGCACGCTGCGGGTGACGGCGATCCGGCTCGCGTCCTGCCGATTTACACGCGCCTTTCGGATGCCGAGGAAAACGAGCGCAAGCGTCTTGGTCTTGCCGAGAGTGCGCAGAGCGAAATTACGGGCGTTGCCGATGAGCTCGCCGGTCGTCATCTGCAGTTCCGTCCCATGGGCGCGGCGGATGCCGAGGGCGCGAGCGCGCTAGAGGCTGCCTGCTTTGAAGGTGCCGGACACGAGGCGTGGACGCCGGGCATGTTTCTGTCCGAACTGGGCGAGGACGTCGCTGCGCCGCGTAGTTGGTGGGTGGCACACGACGATGGCAAGCTGCTGGGCCTTGCCGGCGGTATGGTCGTGGACGGTGATGTGCAGATTCTGGATGTCGCCGTCGACCCGGCACATCACCGTGAGGGCATTGCCCGCAAGCTGCTGTCGCATGTGAGCTATGATGCCCAGATGCTCGGCTGCACCACGGCTTCGCTCGAGGTCGAGGACGACAACAAGGGAGCGATCGCGCTTTATAACGCTCTGGGCTTTACCGAGGCAGGATGGCGCCGCGGCTATTATGGTGCTGGCAAGGATGCCATCGTCATGACGGCTCCGCTGCCCCTGGTGCTTCCGGTCGACAATGCCTCGCCCGAGCCGACGGCGGCAGAGCAGCGCGTATGGCCGCTGCCTGCGCCTAGGCGCTCCGAGGGGGAGCGTGCCGAAATTGAGCGCCGCCGCCTAGTGCTTGCCATCGAGAGTTCCTGCGACGAGACGGCGGTGGCGATTATCGATGCGGATGGCAATATGCTGGCCAACCAGGTGTCGACACAGATTGATTTTCACGCCCGCTTTGGCGGCGTGGTGCCCGAGATCGCCTCGCGCAAACACGTTGAGGTGATTGTGAGTGTCGTGGATGCGGCGCTCGAGGATGCTGCAGCATCTCTTGGTCTTGAGGGTGGAGCCATCGCGCCGAGCGAACTCGCCGCTGTTGGCGTGACACAGGGTCCGGGCCTGGTGGGTGCTCTGGTAGTGGGCGTCGCCTTCGCCAAGGGCTTTGCCTATGCCGCCGGCAAGCCGCTCGTGTGCGTCAACCATCTGGAGGGCCATCTGTTCGCCAACCTGCTGGCGCAGCCCGATCTCAGGCCGCCGTTTATCTTCACGCTCGTCTCGGGCGGTCATACCATGCTCGTGCACGTGAAGGCATGGGGCGACTACGAGGTACTTGGTGAGACACTCGACGATGCTGTGGGCGAGGCCTTCGACAAGGTAGCCAAGGCGTTGGGTCTGGGCTATCCCGGTGGCCCCATCATCTCCAAGCTGGCCGAGACGGGCAACCCCCGCGCGATCGATTTTCCTCGCGCGCTTAACAGCAGGGGAGACTATCGTTTCTCGCTTTCGGGTCTTAAAACGGCCGTGACGCTCTACATCGAGCAGGAGACCAAGGCCGGGCGCACGATTCACCTGCCCGATCTGGCGGCTTCGTTTGAGGCAGCCGTCTTTGACGTTCAGTACAAGAAGGCCAAAAACGCCCTGCATGCCACCGGATGCAAGGAATACTGCATCGGCGGCGGCGTCTCGGCCAATCCGCATCTGCGCGAGATGATGATCAAGAAGCTCGGGCGTCAGGGGATCCGCGTAACGGTGCCGCCCTTGTCTGCCTGTACCGATAACGCAGCCATGATCGCGGAGGTCGCCCGCCGTAAATTCGACCGAGGTGAAATCTCGCCGTTCGACGTCGATGCCGATCCGAACATGACGCTGTAGTCGCAAAGGTGCGGTCCCCGGCACTGCCCGGGCGCCAACGGCCGCATATGAACTTTCCTGCTCTACAGTCCTGCTCACGACGGAGGCCACATTAAGTGGCCTCCTGTTCGTGCGGAACTCGCGATAAAGTTCATATGCGGCCGTTGGCGCCCGGGCAGCGCCGGGGACCTTTCTGTATCGATATAGCTTCTGAGCTGGATCGGCGTCGACAACGTCCGGCAAGGTTGGCCAGCCTGCGTCGAATTTCCGGCGTGCTTTAGCTGAAAGAAAAAGATGGCATGC
>CABTZM010000103.1 GCA_902489295.1 uncultured Collinsella sp. | reverse complement strand
TCCTAAGTTTATCGCTCGCCGCATTATGATTCACGCTTCTGAGGATGTTGGCAACGCCGACCCGCAGGCGCTTTTGGTGGCGCATGCCGCGTTTAAGTCTGCCGAGGTCATTGGCTATCCCGAGTGCCGCATTAACCTGGCTCAGGCTGCACTCTATGTGTGCTTGGCGCCAAAATCCAACGCGTGTGAGGCTTCGATCGATGCGGCACTGGCCGATATCCATTCTAGTGGGCTTCGCGAGGTGCCGAGTTATCTGCGCGATCGCCATCGCCCGGGCAGCGATGAATACGGTGTGTATAAGTATCCACATGATTATCCCGAAGGCTGGGTCGATCAGCGCTATTTGCCCGAAGGCTTGGAACGCGGTGCATTTTGGCAGCCTGCCGGGCGCGGCTGGGAAGAGTGGCGCGTAGAGCAAAGCGAACGCGACCGAAGCGGCAATGCGCCTAAGTAGGTCATTGGCGCCTCGCGCATTCCCTTTGGGTAACTTTCCCCTTCTTTGGGGTACCATGAACAACGTCTGTATTTCGATTCCTTTGGGAGGCTTGTATGGGTCCCATTCAAATTGTCCTGATGCTACTTGCCATTGCCGGCGTGTGGGCTGTTATCGAGCTCGCGCTCACGCTGCGCAAGACCCGCACCGTCGTCGACTCGCTCGACAAGACGGTGAGCGACCTCAACAACACACTCGCCGAGGCACAGCCCGTGGTGGCAAAGCTCGATGGCGCCGTAGACGAGCTTACGCCGGCACTTGCCCAGGTGGAGCCGCTGCTCAAGTCGAGCAAGACTGCCGTTGACGCTCTGACGTCCAACCTCGTTGAGGTCGAAGCTGTGGTTCGTGACATTTCCGAGGTCACGGGTAGCGTGGCCGAGGCAAGTAACGCCGTGTCGAGTGTGACCGACTCTGCGGCTGGCGCCGTGCAGAAGCTCTTCAATAAGGTGAAGGCTCCTGCAGCCGACGCCGATCGCAAGCTCGCCGCTGCCGCAGAGGCCGAGCAGCCTACCGAGCGCGTCCTAATTGGCGAGGACGAGGCCACCGCGGGCGACGATGATGGTCAGAAGTCTGTATCCAAGCCGGCTCAGTATTACACCTATACGCCCGCCGAGACCTCTGAGGAGTCCTGCGATGAGTAGCGAAGCAACCTGCCCTATCACGCTGACCGTTGCCGGTGACCCGCGTCTCGCTCGCCTTGTGCGCATGACGGCAGCCAACGTTGGTGCCCTGTGCTCTATGTCTGTCGATCGCATCGAGGACATCCGCATGGCTGCTGAGGAGGCTTTCATCTTTGGTTGCACCGCGGTCGACTGCGATGACATCACCATCAAATTCGATGTCGATGAGACCCACGTTGGCATGACTATTACCTTTGGCGACCAGGCTACGGTCGATGAAGACGACCAGGCTGCGGTGTATGCCGAGCTCATCCTCGCGAGCGTGTGCGACTTCTACGAAAAGACTGCGGCGCCCCTGACGCTTTCCCTCGACCTCAAGGCGGATATCTAATATGACCGAACGTTCCCGGAGCGGCAAGACCGCTTGGGACAAGGAGAAAACCCGCGAGCTGTTTCGTCGTTACAAGGAGACCGGTGATCCGGACGCCCGCGAGCAGCTCGTCATGTCCCATATGAATCTGGTAAGGTTTCTTGCCAACAAATTTAAGAATCGCGGCGAGCCGCTCGACGACCTCATGCAGGTCGGCTATCTGGGCTTGCTCAAGGCTATCGACCGCTTTGACCCCGAGCGCGGGCTTGAGTTCACGACGTTTGCAACACCCACTATCCTGGGCGAGATCAAACGCCATTTCCGCGACAAGGGCTGGAGCGTGCGCGTACCGCGTCGTCTGCAGGAGCTCTCGGCCAAGGTCAACCAAGCTACTGACAAACTTACCAACGAGCTTCAGCGTTCGCCCAAGGTTGAGGAGATCGCTGAGTATCTAGATGTGACGGTCGATGAGGTCCTCGAGGCTATGGAATCGTCTTCGGCCTATACCTCGGTGCCCATCGAGGCTCCTGGTGCGTCCGATTCCGACGATGCCCCTTCGATTCTCGACCGTTACGCCGACGACGACAACGAGCTCGACTTTACCGATGACCGCCTAGTGATCGAGGAAGCCATCCGTGATTTCTCGCCGCGCGAGCGCGAGGTGATCGAGCTGCGCTTTGTGAAGGGCATGACCCAGATCGAGATCGCCAAGAAGCTGGGTATTTCTCAGGTGCAGGTTTCGCGTCTGCTGCGCCGCACGCTTAAGAAGATTCAGGACAAGATCGACCCCGACGGAGTGATGATTCGTTCATGAGTGAACACCCCCAACAAACCGATCGCGTGCTGCGCGACACCCGCATTCTGACGCTTCGCATTTGGGCTGTTGTCGGCTGCATTGTCATCGCCGCTGTCATCTTTAACCTTATGGGCATCCTGGCGCCGGTTATCGAGTTTCTCGCTGTTGGTTCCATCATTGCCTTTGTGATGTCCCCGATCACCAACTGGCTCGAGCACCATGGCGTGAATCGCGGCATCGGTTCGCTTATCGCGCTTATTGTTGTTGTTGCCGTGCTCGTCGGTGTCGTTTGCATCTTGTCGCCGATTCTCTTTGGTCAGATCATGGAAGTCCTGAGCCGCCTGCCCGAGCAGCTTCGTGTTGCGGGTGGCGATCTCAATGAGATGATCTCGCATGCCAAGACGCTCAATAACACGCCGCTCAAGGAGTATTTGGACGATAATCTTTCGTCGCTGGTTACCGTGGCATCGAAGTATGTGTCTCAGATTGCTGCCGAGCTTGGCCGCGGTGTGTTCCCGCTCATCACCAATACGGCCTCGCAGTTGTTCGTGATCTTCCTTGGTCTGGTGCTTGCCTACTGGATGGCCTGCGACTACCCTCGCATGCATCACGAGATTTGCACCATCATCGGTCAGGAGAAGGAGACCTCGTACCGCTTTATGGTCGCCATCCTTTCTCACTCTGTCGGCGGCTACATGCGCGGTATGGTCGTGACGTCCATCTGCGGTGGTTTCCTCGCCTTTATCGGCTTCCTGATTATCGGCCATCCGTATGCGGCGCTCATGGCTATCTTCACTGGCATCATGCACTTGGTTCCGGTCGTCGGTCCCTGGGTGAGCGCGGCAATCGCCACGGTACTCGGCTTTATGTTCAGCCCCATGTTGGCGTTATGGACGCTCATCGTGACGATGGTCGCGCAAAACGTCACCGACAATGTGATTTCGCCTAAGGTCATGCAGAGCTCGGTCCAGGTGCATCCCATCATGAGCCTCACGGCGCTCGTTATTGGTTCGGCGCTTATGGGCGCCATCGGCATGGTTATCGCCATTCCACTGTGCGCGGCCCTCAAGGGCATTTTCGTCTACTACTTTGAGAACGAGACCGGCCGCCAGCTCGTGGCATACGACGGGGCCGTGTTTAAGGGCACGCCCTATCGCGATACCGAGGGCAACCCGGTTGCCGCCTACGACGCGCTTGGAGACGATACGTTCATCTATGAGTCCGAGCTCATCGGTAACGAGACTGCGCCCGAGGCCCAGGCCATGCCCAAACCCGAGCTCGATAATCCCTGGATGAAGCTCTCGGGCCTTCAGCCCGATGCTACGGGCTTTTTCAAGAATCCCTTCGCCATAGACGACGATTCCAATATGGACGACGACACCAAAACCGGCATCGACGGCTCCATGGACGATTCGGATTCCAAATAGGCACCGCTAGCGTTTCTTGAAGTTGTAAATGACAAGAAACGCGAGCAAAGCGATTGATAAGGGGCCGGCTACATAGAAATAGAGAACGTCAATTGCGCGTAGAGTGTAATAAGCTTTATCGCCGGACATTACTGCATACAATACGTAGCCAAATGCTGGTTGGTTTGCATACCAGCATGAGAAGGCCAAGAGCGCTAAAAGTGCTACAACCAGAAGTGCATTCAGGACAAATCGTTTGCTTTTCATCGATCGCTCCTTCCGGGTGAATCTTATATGTAATTCTACAGCAGTCCTTTTTCAAAGGATCGCGCAGGACTAAATAACGTGCACTTTCGCTGGAGGGCCGCTGTTTGGCGACCCTCTTTTTTGCACAGGCGCGGTGGGATGGTAATATCGTTACGTTTGAACTGTTTCGATGTGAAACCGAGGAGATTCCCTCTATGAGTGCTGACTACCCGTCAATGACTACGGCTGAGATTCGCTCTAAGTTCCTCAACTTCTTTGAGGAGCGCGGTCTTAAGCTCTATCCTTCTTCGTCCCTCGTCCCCGACGATCCTTCGCTGCTGCTTGCCAACGCCGGCATGAACCAGTTTAAGGAGTACTACCAGGGCAAGAAGACCATGAAGGAGATCGGCGCGATTTCCTGCCAGAAGTGCGTCCGCACCAACGACATCGATTGCATCGGCGAGGACGGCCGTCACCTGTCCTTCTTCGAGATGCTCGGCGACTTCTCTTTTGGCGGCGTCTCCAAGGAGCAGGCTTGCGCCTGGGCCTTTGAGCTCATCACCAAGGAGTTCAAGCTGCCGCTTGACCGCCTGTACTTCACCGTCTTTACCGAGGACGACGAGACCCACGACGTGTGGCGCTCTCTGGGCGTTGCCGAGGACCACATCTCCCGTTTGGGCGAGGACGACAACTTCTGGGCCGCTGGCCCCACCGGCCCCTGCGGTCCGTGCTCCGAGATCTACTTTGATATGGGCGAGGAGGTCGGTTGCGGCAGCCCCGACTGCAAGCCCGGTTGCGACTGCGACCGCTTCCTGGAGTTCTGGAACCTCGTCTTTACCCAGTACGACCGCCAGGAGGACGGCTCCATGCCGGAGCTGCCGCACCGCAACCTCGATACGGGCATGGGCCTGGAGCGCATGGCCGCTATCATGCAGCACAAGACCGCCAATTACGACGGCGACTTGATGCAGCATCTCATCAAGCTGGGCGAGGAGATCAGCGGTAAGACCTATGACGCCGACGATTACTCCGGTGCTAGCCGTTCTCTGCGCATCATCGCCGACCACTCCCGTGCCGTTGACTTTATGATCTCTGACGGCATCCTCCCCGGTAACGAGGGACGCGAGTACGTCCTTCGCCGCCTGCTCCGCCGCGCCGTGTTCCACGGTCGCCTGTTGGGCATCGAGGGCGCCTTCCTGACCAAGTTCATCGACGAGGTTAACGCTCAGATGGGCGAGGCTTATCCCGAGCTGCTCAAGAATGTCGCGCTCGTCAAGGGTATCGTCGCCTCCGAGGAGGAGCGCTTCTCCACGACGCTCGACAACGGCCGCGTCTATCTGGACGAGGCCCTGGCAGCGCTTGCCGAGGGCGCCGTGCTTCCGGGCGATGTTGCCTTTAAGCTGCACGACACCTTTGGTTTCCCCATCGACCTAACCGTCGAGATCGCCGGCACCGCTGGCCACGACGTCGACATGGACGGCTTCACTGCCTGCATGGAGGACCAGAAGGCCCGCGCCCGCGCCAATGCCAAGGGCGACGCCTGGGGCAGCTTCAACGACGTGTGGGTCGAGCTTTCCGACAAGGTTGCCGCGACCGAATTCGACGGCTATGACAACGACATCATTGAGGGCGCCAAGGTTGTCGCCATCGTTCGCAACGGCGAGTCCGTCGAGTCCGTTGTCGCCGGCGAGGACGTTGAGGTCGTGCTCGACCGCACCCCGTTCTACGCCGAGATGGGTGGCCAGCAGGGCGACGCCGGTGAGCTTTCCGCCGAGGGCGTTGCGCTGACCGTTTCCGATACCAAGAACCACAACGGCCTGTATGCCCACGTCGCGCACGTTGCCGAGGGCACGCTGACCGTCGGTGCAACCGTGACCGCCGCGCTCGACGCCGAGCGCCGTGGCTTCCTGCGCCGCAACCACACCGCCACCCACCTGCTTGACGCCGCGCTTAAACAGGTCCTGGGCGAGCACGTCTCCCAGGCTGGCTCGCTGGTGACGCCCGAGCACCTGCGCTTTGACTTCACGCACTTCGAGGCCCTGTCCTCCGAGCAGCTTAAGGCTGTCGAGGACCTGGTCAACCAGCAGATCTTCGCTTCCAAGCCGGTCGTGACCCGTGTCATGGGCATCGACGAGGCTAAGGCCGCCGGCGCTGTCGCTCTGTTTGGCGAGAAGTACGGCGATGTCGTCCGCGTCGTCTCCGTGGGCGCCGAGGACCATCCGTTCTCCCGCGAGCTCTGCGGTGGCACACACGCTGCTAACACCGCCGAGATCGGCCTGTTTAAGATTATTTCCGAGTCCTCCACGGGCTCGAATGTCCGTCGTATCGAGGCCGTGACCTCTAAGGGTGCTCTCGACTATATGGCCGACCGCCTGGCGCTCGTTGACGCCGCTGCTACTGCGCTCAAGTGCCGCGTGGATGAGGTTCCCGCTCGCGTGGAGAACCTGCAGGCCGAGCTGCGCGAGACGTCCAATAAGCTCAAGAAGGCTCTGACCGGTGGCTCCTCCGACGCCATCTCCAGCGCCATCGAGGGCGCCGTCGAGCTCGACGGCTATAAGCTCGTTGTCGCTGAGCTCCAGGGTCTTGAGGCTGCCGACCTGCGCAACGTATGGGATACCGTGCATCAGAAGGTCGCCGGCCCTGTTGCTTGTGTCGTCGCCAGCGTGACTGAGAAGGGCACTCCGGCCCTGCTCGCTGCCGGCTCCGATGACGCGGTCAAGGCCGGTTTCCACGCCGGTAACGTGATCAAGCAGATTGCGGGTCTGGTCGACGGTCGCGGTGGCGGTCGTCCCAACATGGCCCAGGCCGGTGGCAAGAATGCTGCCGGCATCGCCGATGCCCTCGCGGCCGCTAAGACCGCGCTCGGCGCCTAAGAATCTAAGAAGTCGCTGTGGTTGCGCTTGCGCTGGACATAGGGGAGACCAGGATTGGCATCGCCGTCTCGAGCCGTGATGGCAAGATGGCGATGCCTGTCAAGGTGCTTCCGGCTGCCGAGGTCACCGGTATGGCCAAGACGTTCCGCTACCTGGTTGAGGACTATGAGCCCGACATCCTGGTAAGCGGACGTCCCCTGACCATGGCCGGTGAGCCCGGCCCTCAGGCCGAGCGCGTTGCCGCTGTGGCGCAAAAGATTGCCGACGAGCTCGATCTTCCGTTGGAGTTTGAGGACGAGCGTCTGTCCTCGCAAGAGGCCAAGCGTATCCTGCGCGAGCAGGGACTCAACGAAAAGCAGATGAGGGGCAAGATCGACATGATTGCCGCCAGCCTGTTTTTGCAGACGTGGCTCGATCGTAAAAACGAGGAGGTTTCGCATGCCTAGTGCTTCCGATCCGCGTCAGCAGAATCGTACACGGCAGCCCGTGCCGCGCCCTGCTCAGCCTGGCCAGCGCTCGGCGCAGCCGACGCAGCGTTCGGCTCGGCCTACTCAGCGTGCTGCTCAACAGCCCGCCGCTCGTCCTGCGCAGCCCGCTGGCGGCGCTCGTTTTAAGCAGCAGGCTCCTGCCCAGCGCACGCAGGGGCAAGCCCCGCAATCACGCTCCCACGCACATCATGCTCATGGCTCGCACGGCGTTGCTCCGGCCACGCGCTCGAGCTATAACACGCACG
>CABTZM010000102.1 GCA_902489295.1 uncultured Collinsella sp. | reverse complement strand
TGGCGTCGAACTCAAAGCCGAGCTCCTCCCAGATAGCGAGGCTTTGACGCACGTACTCGGTGGTGTCGTGGATGTAGAACTTGGGGTAGTTGAGCGTGTCAGAAACGAGCGCCGTCGGCAGGTTATGGATACGGTAGCCCATGTGCGACAGCACCGGCAGCATGGCGGAAAGCGCGACCTTGCCGTAACCGCACATATCGTTAACCAGCAGCAGCTGAGTATTCTTCATGAGGGTCTCCCTTGTTTCGGGTGCGGCGCGGCAGCGCCACAGTGCGACTAAGTGTAGCGCAGGGGACGTTGTGAACGGGCGCTGGCACCGCAGAGGACGAATTGTTGCGGAAAGGTTACGGGAAGGAGAAAGTTAGTCGTTGGGGACGTTCTTAAATGACTAGTCGACACAAGGAGTGTCCCCAAATGCCGGCACATAAGGAACGTCCCTAAGTGCCGCTCGAACATAATAAGTTTGGTACCTTGACATTTATTTACCGTGCTCCTAAATTGGTTAGGCACAAAACAATTCAACTACCTAACTAAAGAAAGGAGCGAAGCTTAGATATGTGTGTTGAACCACTCGTCCTTCCGCATGAGCCCGGCGGTGACCCGTCGCAACCGGTAGACATACCCGAAGCGGTCAGCGCCGAAGACAAACTCGCCAAGCGCATCCTGAGCGGCCTGGGCTTTTGCGGCCATTACATGCATTTTCATGGCGGAGGCGTGTCCGGCAAGGCGCCCATCATCTGCCTGCTGGCCAAGCAACCCGGCGGCGAGATGTCGCAGCAGGAGCTCGGCATGCACTTCGACCTCAAGCCGGGATCGCTTTCCGAGATCCTGTCCAAGCTCGAGCTCAACGGCCTCATCGAGCGCAGCCGTAACCCCAAGGATCGACGGCAGCTCACCATTCGCCTGACCGAAACCGGCCGGGAAAACGCCCGCATCGACCAGGCGGCCCGCATTCGCTTTAGAGAGCAGGCCTTTAGCGCGCTCACCCACGACGAGCGCGAGCAGCTCGCCGAAATGCTCGATAAAATCCGCGTAACCTGGGAGGAACTGGATGATTAAAACCCTCATGGGAAGCATCCTCGACTATATGAAAGTCACTGTTGCCACGCCGCTGCTCGTACTTGGCGAGGTGCTCTGCGAGATGCTGATTCCATTTATCACCGCCAACCTGATCGACGCCATCAAAGACGGCGCCACCGTAGCCGAGATGCTTCCCACCGCAGGCTTTTTGGTGCTCATCGCGCTAACATCCCTTGCTTTTGGCGCCGCGGCCGGCGTCACCTGCAGCCATGCGAGCTGCGGGTTCGCCAAGAACCTGCGTCACGACCTGTTCTACAAGATCCAGACGTTCAGCTTTGCCAACATCGATGAGTTCTCGAGCTCCTCGCTCGTCACGCGCCTGACCACCGATATCAACAACGTGCAGCAGGCCTTTATGATGATCATCCGTATCGCCGTGCGCGCGCCGCTGGTATTGATCTTCGCCTTTACCATGGCGTTTATCATGGGCGGCAGCGTCGCCATGGTCTACCTGGTCATCATTCCGCTGCTGGGCTTTGGACTGTTCTTTATCATCTTTAAGGTGCGCCCCATCTTCTCGCGCGTGTTCCACAAGTACGATGCCCTTAACGAGTCCGTCGAGGAAAACGTCACCGGCATGCGCGTGGTCAAGAGCTATGTGCGCGAAGACTTTGAGAAGGAGAAGTTCGCGACCGCCGCGCGCGACGTCCAGATGGACTTCACCCGCGCCGAGAAGCTGCTCGCCTTTAACAACCCCATGATGAACATCTGCGTCAACGGCGCGTTTGTCGTCATCATCTACCTGGGCTCCAAGCTCATCATCACGAGCCAGGGCACGCTGTTCGACGTGGGCCAGCTCTCCTCGACCTTTACCTATGGTTTCCAGATTCTCATGAGCCTGATGCAGCTGTCGATGATCTTTGTCATGGTGACCATGGCCGACGAATCGGCACACCGCATTGCCGAGGTGCTGGCCGCCGAGCCCACGATCGCCAATCCCGCCGAGCCCGTGCTCGAGGTTGCCGACGGTTCCATCGACTTTGACCACGTGAGCTTTAAGTATTCCAAGCATGCGAAGCGCCAGGCGCTCGACGATATCGACCTGCACATTACGAGCGGCGAGACCATCGGCATCATCGGCGGCACCGGCTCGGCCAAGTCCACGCTCGTTAACCTCATCGCCCGCCTGTACGACACCACCGAAGGCGCTGTGCGCGTGGGCGGCGTGGACGTGCGCGACTACGACCTGGACGCGCTGCGTCACCAGGTCGCCATGGTGCTGCAGAAAAACGTGCTGTTTAGCGGCACCGTCGCCGAGAACCTGCGTTGGGGCGACCCGAACGCCACCGACGAGGAAGTCCGCGAGGCGGCGCATCTGGCCTGCGCCGACGAGTTTGTCGACGGTTTCCCCAAGGGCTACGACACCTGGATCGAACAGGGCGGCTCTAATGTTTCGGGCGGTCAGAAGCAGCGCCTGTGCATTGCACGCGCCCTGCTGCGTCGCCCCAAGATCTTGATCCTGGACGACTCCACCAGCGCCGTCGACACCAAGACTGACGCCAAGATTCGCGCAGGTCTGGCAAGTTATCTGCCCAACACGACCAAGCTCATCATCGCCCAGCGCATCAGCTCCGTGCAGGACGCAGACCGCATCATTGTCATGGAGGGCGGCCGCATCGCACAGATCGGCAACCACGAAGAGCTGCTCAAGACGAGCGAGATCTACCGCGAGACCTTTACCTCTCAAAACAAGATGTCTGCCGAGGGCGAAGGGGCCGTCGAGGCCGACACCGAGGCATCCGCAACGCAAGCTCAGACCCAGGAAGGAGGCGAGGCACATGAGTAAGGCAACGACCGCCAAGCGCGCGCTCAACCGCAAGGGCGGCACCATGTCGCGCCTCATCAAGACGCTCTTTGGCTTCTATCCTGTGCTTTTGCCCCTCGTCGTCGCCGGCGTGGTGCTCTGCGCCATCATCAACTCCATCGGCGCGACCTTCCTGCAGAGCGCCCTGCAAATTATTAGCGAATCGTGGCAGTCGGGCGATTGGGAAGCCGCGCAGCCCAAAATCGCACAGCTCGTGACCACCCTCGCCTGCATCTACGGCGTCGGTGTCCTGTCCTCGCTCTTCTGGAACCGCGCCATGGCTATCGTCACGCAGGGCTCGCTCGAGAAGCTGCGCGAGATGATGTTCAACCGCATGCAGGACCTGCCGATCCGCTACTTCGACACGCACCAGCGCGGCGATATCATGAGCCACTACACCAACGACATCGACACGCTACGTCAGATGATCAGCCAGTCGCTGCCCAACCTGCTCATGACGATCATCATCATCGTCACGGTGTTCTTTATCATGCTGTACTACAGCGTGTGGATGTGCCTGGTCATCATCGCCGGCGTCGCCTTTATGACCTTTATGACCAAGCTGCTCGGCTCCAACTCCGCGCGCTTCTTCATTGCGCAGCAGACCGAGCTCGGCGTGGTCGAGGGCCATATCGAGGAAGTCATGAACGGCCAGAAGGTCGTCAAGGCGTTCTGCCACGAGTCTGCCGCCGAGGCCGATTTTGACGAGCGCAACGAAAAGCTCTTCGAGGTCTCCCAGAAGGCCAACATGTACGCCAACATCCTCATGCCCATCCTTATGAACCTGGGCAACCTGCTCTACGTGCTGGTGGCCCTTGCCGGCGGCATTTTCCTGGCACTGGGCGTGCCCAACCTGAGCATCTCGGGCATGGCGCTGTCCATCGCCGTCGTGGTGCCGTTCCTCAACATGACCAAGCAGTTCTGCGGACAGATCGGCCAGATCTCGCAGCAGATCAACGCCGTGGTCATGGGCCTCGCCGGCGCCGACCGTATCTTTGAGCTCATCGACGAGAAGCCCGAAGCCGACGAAGGCTATGTGACGCTCGTCAACGCGCAGGTCAACCCCGATACCTGGCAGCTCGAGGAGGCTGACCACCACACCGGCATGTGGGCGTGGAAACATCCGCACCGCGCAACCGGCGAGATCGAGTACGTGCCGCTGCGCGGCGACCTGGTCATGGACAACGTCGACTTTGGCTACACGCCCGACCACGAGGTGCTGCACGGCGTGTCCGTGTTTGCCAAGCCGGGCCAGAAGGTCGCGTTTGTCGGCGCCACCGGTGCCGGCAAGACGACCATCACCAACCTCATCAACCGCTTCTATGACATTGCCGACGGCAAGATTCGCTACGACGGCATCAACGTCAATAAGATCCGCAAGGCCGATCTGCGCCGCTCGCTGGGCGTCGTGCTGCAGGACGTGAACCTGTTCACCGGCACCGTGATGGATAACATCCGCTACGGCAACCTGGATGCGACCGACGAGGAGTGCATCGCGGCGGCCAAGCTCGCGGGCGCGGACGACTTTATCACCCGCCTGCCCGACGGCTATGACACCATGCTCACCGGCAACGGCGCCCAGCTGTCGCAGGGCCAGCGCCAGCTGATCTCGATAGCCCGCGCTGCCGTCGCCGATCCGCCGGCAATGATTCTGGACGAGGCAACGAGCTCCATCGACACCCGCACCGAGGCCATCGTGCAGGCGGGCATGGATAAACTCATGGAAGGCCGCACGACGTTTGTCATCGCACACCGCCTGTCCACCGTGCGCAACTCTGACGCGATCATCTGTCTGGACCACGGCCGCATCATCGAGCGCGGCAACCACGACGAACTGATCGCCAAGCGCGGGTATTACTACCAGCTGTACACGGGAGCGTTTGAGCTGGAGTAGGAACGGTTACTGACGGAGGGTTCCCCGGGGCGTCGGGGTAATTCCTCCGTGCTCAAACATTCTCGCTTCGCTGCGAAACTGCGCGCGGAGGAAATACCCCGCCGCCCCGGGGCACCCTCCTGCGCGCAATCAGCCCGTTGTTTAAAACGGAATAAAGGTTAGTGAGGCCCTGGCCGTTTGGCCAGGGCCTCGTTTTGTTAGTCTTTTTGGGACGGGGCTTTTTGACTACTTTGAGGGTGCGCAGGCAGGGCGGCGAAAGTAGCTAAAAAAGCCCCGTCCCAAAAAGACTACCCGCGCCAAATGAGCTACTTGAGGAGTTGGGCCATGGCGTTGACGAATTTTTGTACTTGGAGGGTGGGCTCGAGCGGGTAGTGCAAGAAGACCGGCACCTCGCGGCCACATAGGAACGGCACGCCTACAAAAGCCGGGTGCACGCCCGACCACGCCCCGCAAGTGAGCACTGCATCGCCCTTTTCCTCCGCCTCGTTAAAGAGCGCAAAGTCAAAACTGTCCACGTCGATCACGTCCACGCCGCCATCGGCCAAAAGATCGATGCGCAGGCTGTCCATGGCGTCGTTGCCGTGGCGCAGTACGCGCAGACGCATACCCTCCAAGTCGGCAACCGTAATGCGATTCTTGCGCGCCAGCGGGCTCGTGCGCGGCAGATCGATATAAAACGGCACGTTGACAATGCGGAGCTTTTGGCAGGCATCACCCCAGCGTGGGGTCGAAAAACTCGACTGCACCACATCCACTTCGCGACCAAGGCTGCGCATGACGGTCTCGCGCTCGTCGTAGAGATCGCTTACCGGCACGATTTCAAATCGCAGCGACGGTTCCAGATCGTGGATGCCCGACCACATCGACAGCGTTTGGCGCCCCGGGCACATCATCGACACGCCCAGGCGCACGGCACCGCCATCGCCCGCCGCGCGTCGGGCACGGCGCAGCGCGTCCTCGGACTGCCGCATGATCGAGCGCGCGTCGTCCACCAGCAGTGCGCCGGCCGGCGTCACTTTGACGCCCGAGTGCGAGCGTTCGAACAGCGTGATGCCGAACTCGGCCTCGAAGCCCGACACCTGCTTGACGAGCGCCGGAGTCGACACGCGCAATTGTGCCGCCGCACGCGAGAAGCTTCCCAGCTCCGCAGCGGCCGATATGGCCTCAAGTCGTCGATCGTACACGTCAATCTCCCGTTTTCGCGCCCGTGGCCACATGGTGCCACAGGAGGTTGTTTTCGCAGGTCATGCGCTCAATTGAGAATAAACTGCATCGCACAGTGTAAACCTATGGTTAACGCCATTCTAACAAATATGCAATTCACCTGCGCAAATGCAAAGCATACGATAACCAGCGAAAACCACGTGGGTCGGTTAATGGGAGCGACCCACCGGGAGGCACAAGAAGGGAAGTTCCTATGAGCAATTGGCTTAAGCTCGAGGGCGATGTCTGCGCCGTGACCGGCGCGCTCGGCGGTATGGGCGTCGAGATTTGCCGCGAGTTCGCCCGCAACGGCGCCAACGTCGTCATGCTCGACCTGGACGAGGAGAAGGTCAAGGCCGCTGCCGCCGACCTTGCTGCCGAGTTTGGCATCCACGCCGAGGGTTACAAGATGAACGCCACCGACGAGGCCGAGGTTCAGGCTGCCGTCGACGCCACCATCGCCGACTTCGGCCGTGTCGACGTCCTCGTCAACACCGCCGGCATCCTGCGCTTCGCCGCCATGGAGGACCTGCCGCTGAGCGACTGGGAGCAGGTGCTCAACGTCAACCTCACCGGCTACTTCATCACCTCGCAGCGCTTTGGTCGCGAGATGATCAAGGCCGGCCAGGGCCGCCTGGTTCACATCTCCACCGTCGCCAGTCACTCCCCCGAAACGTTCTCGGGCGTGTACAGCTCCACCAAGGCGGGCGTCAACATGATGTCCAAGATGCTGGCTGCCGAGTGGGGTCCCTACGGCGTGCGCTCCAACTGCGTCGAGCCCTGCTTCGTCAAGACCCCCATGTCGGCAAGCTTTTACGCCGATCCCGAGGTCGAGAAGAGCCGCAGCCGCCTCATCGCCACGCGTCGCATCGGCGAGGTCAGCGATATCGCCAACGCCGTCATGTTCCTGGCGTCCACGCGCTCAGACTTTACCACCGGCGACGCCATCAAGGTCGACGGCGGCTTCTCCAACATGATGGGCGACCTCACCGCCAAGCCCGGCGGCCGCCGCGCCTTTGCCGACAACTACCTCAAGAACAAGGGCGTCGAGCTCTGGTCCGATGAGTCCGGCGTCGCAAAGCCGACTGACCAGTAAACCAGCCCGGTAGAAAGGGGCGCGGGGCAAGCACCTCAGCGGCGTTTGCCCCTCCCCTCCCCCGTATCGATTAGAAAGAGTCCAATGGCTTCCACCAACTCCAACAAGGGTCGCGCCGTCGTGCTTTCCGCCGCGTGCGTCACCATGTTCTTTATCAGCTCCATCGCGCTGTACTCCGTCGTGTCCAAGAACTTGCTCGCCGTCTACCCCGAGTGGTCCAGCGCACTTACCTGGGCTTTCCCGGTCTTCCAGACCATCATGGCCGTGACGGGCATCTTCGCCGGCCGCATCTCCGATAAGATCGGCCCGCGCAACGTCGTGATCGCTGCCGCCGTGTGCTACGGCGTGGGCTGGTTCATGTCCGGCACCGTCACCGAGCCGTGGCAGTTCTACCTGTGGTTCTCGCTCGTCGCCGCCATCGGCAACGGCTGGGGCTACAACCCCGCGCTCACCACCGGCCAAAAGTGGTTCATCGACAAGAAGGGCCTCGCCTCCGGCATTA
>CABTZM010000101.1 GCA_902489295.1 uncultured Collinsella sp. | reverse complement strand
GATCGAGATCTTGGGCTGCGGCATGGTCGACCCCAACGTGCTCATCAACTGCGGCATCGACCCCGAGAAGTACACCGGCTTCGCCTTTGGTATTGGCGCCGAGCGCGTCGCGGCCCTGCGCTACGACCTGCCGGACCTCAGAACGCTCATGACGGGCGATATGCGCTTCCTGAACCAATTTTAGGCTTGCCCAGGCACCCCATCTTGGCGTTCAAACCGTCGCTCGCGTACCTTTAGTACGCGTCGCTCCTCTTTCACGCCAACCTGGGGCACCTGGACAACCCTAAGGCGAACGTCTTCATTTGATATTCCTCCCTTTGCGGAGATTAAGAACTAGGAGAGCTACATGCGCGTTTCTTACGACTGGCTCAAGACCATGATCGATATTCCGGAGGATCCCAAGACCCTTTCGGACGAATATATCCGTACCGGCACCGAGGTCGAGGCGATCGACACCGTGGGCGAGTCCTTCGACCACGTGGTGACTGCCAAGGTGCTCACCAAGACCCCGCACCCCGATAGCGACCACATGTATGTGTGCTCGGTCGACGTGGGTGACAAGAACCTCGACGCCGACGGCAACCCCGCTCCGCTGCAGATCGTCTGCGGCGCGCAGAACTTCGAGGCCGGCGACCACATCGTCACGGCCATGATCGGCGCCGTGCTTCCCGGCGACGTCAAAATCAAGAAGAGCAAGCTCCGCGGCGTCGTGTCCATGGGCATGAACTGCTCCGCACGCGAGCTCGGCCTGGGCGGCGACCACTCCGGCATTATGATCCTGCCCGAGGATACGCCCTGCGGCATGCCGTTTGCCGAGTACGTGGGTTCGAGCGACACTGTGCTCGACTGCGAGATCACGCCCAACCGCCCCGACTGCCTGTCCATGATCGGCATGGCCCGCGAGACCGGCGCCATCTTCGACCGCGATTTCCACGTTGAGCTGCCCGCCATCAAGGCCGAGACCGGCCGCGCGACCGACGACGAGCTTTCCGTCGAGATTGCCGACGAGGGCCTGTGCGACCGCTACGTCGCCCGCATCGTACGTAACGTGAAGGTCGGCCCCTCGCCCGACTGGATGGTCAAGCGCCTTAACGCCCTGGGCGTGCGCCCGCACAACAATATCGTCGACATCACCAACTATGTGATGATGCTCACCGGTCAGCCGCTGCACGCCTTTGACCTGTCTACCTTTGCCGAGCGCGATGGCCACCGTCGCGTGGTGGTTCGTGCCGCCCAGCAGGACGAGAAGTTCACGACCCTCGATGGCGAGGAGCGCGTGCTCGACGCCGGCATGGGCCTTATCACCGACGGCGAGCGTCCCGTGGCGCTGGCCGGCGTTATGGGTGGCATGGATTCCGAGATTGAGGACGATACCGTCGACGTGATGGTCGAGAGCGCCTGCTTCAACGCCGGCCGCACCTCGCACACTAGCCGTGACCTGTCGCTGATCTCCGACGCCTCCATTCGCTTTGAGCGCCAGGTTGACGAGACCGGCTGCGTGGATGTCGCCAACGTTACCTGCGCGCTCATCGAGGAGATCGCCGGCGGCGAGGTTGCTCCCGGCTATGTCGATGTTTTCCCCGCGCCCAAGACCATCGACAGCATCAAGCTGCGCCTGGCCCGCGTGCATGCCATCTGCGGTGCCGACATCGAGCCCGATTTTATCGAGCGTTCGCTTACCCGTCTGGGCTGCACCGTCGAGCGCGACGGCGAGGACTTTATGGTTACCCCGCCGAGCTTCCGTCCCGACCTGCCGCGCGAGATTGACCTGATCGAGGAGGTCCTGCGCCTATGGGGCATGGGCCGTGTGACGGCGACCATCCCGGCTGCCAAGAACCACATCGGCGGCCTGACCCGCGAGCAGAAGCTCACCCGCAAGGTCGGCGAGATCCTGCGCGCCTGCGGCCTCAACGAGACCACGACCTTTGGCTTTGCCGCCCCGGGCGACCTGGAGAAGATCGGCATGCCCACCGAGGGTCGCGGCTGCCCCGTGGTGCTCATGAACCCGCTGGTGGCCGAGCAGACCGAGATGCGTCGTTCGCTGCTGCCGGGCCTGCTGCAGTCCGTGGCCTACAACGAGGCGCACGGTACGCCCAACGTGCATCTGTACGAGGTCGGCAGCCTGTTCCACGGTCGCGAGAACGCCAGCCTGCCCAAGGAGACCAAGTCCGTCGCGGGTGTGCTCTCGGGCCAGTGGAGCGAGCAGTCTTGGAACATGAAGTACCGTAAACTGCGTTTCTTCTTTGGCAAGGGTATCGTCGAGGAGCTGCTCGCCCAGCTGCGCATCGAGAAGGTTCGCTTCCGTCCCGTCGAGGGCGAGGGCTATGCCTTTTTGCAGCCGGGTCGTGCGGCCGAGGTTCTGTCCGGCGGCACCGTGCTGGGTTGGGTCGGCGAGATCCACCCCGAGGCGCGCGAGGCCTGCGGCATCGACGAGGTTGTCGTTGCCTTTGAGCTTGACCTGGACAAGCTGATCAAGGGCGCCCGCAACCAGGAGAACTACCGCGAGTTCTCGCAGTACCCGGCCGTTGAGCACGACCTTGCCATTGTGGTCGACAATGCCGTGACCTGCGAGGATCTTGAGCGCCGTATTACCAGCGCCGGCGGCAAGCTGCTCGAGGGCGTGCGCCTGTTCGATGTCTACCGCGATCCGGTTCGTATCGGCAAGGGCAAGAAGTCCATGGCCTTTGCGCTCACGTATCGCTCGGACGACCACACGCTTACTAGCGAAGAGGTCGAGAAGGCGCACCAGAAGATCGTCACCAAGGTGTGCAAGGGCGTAAACGGCGAAGTCCGCTCGTAATCTTTGCTGTTCGGAACCCGCCCCCTGCGGGGTTTTCACGGCAACGTCCTCGCCACTTCGCGGCTGCGGGATGTTGCCTTAGAAAACCCCTCTCGGGGGCGGGTTCCTGCGTTAACCTTGTTGCGAGCGGACCGCACCTTCTTCCGGGTGACCGGAAAGTTGGGAGTGCATGGGCCCTTTATTGGGCGGTGCGTGGACCTGGGCTAATAACGTACGTATTGCAAGGGCGTGCTGCGTTGTGGGCGGTGCGCCTTTTTGTTAGTATGCAGAGTCGGTGTTACGGATTGTTGGAAACGTAACACACAACGTTCTGATTGAGAGGGCTCATGCATATTCCCGATAATTATCTGTCCCCGCAGACCGATGCCGTTATGGCGGTGGCGATGGTGCCCGTATGGGTTCACTGCATCAAAAAGGTGCGCGCCACGCTCGATCGCGAGCATATGGCGTTCCTGGGCATCTGCGCCGCATTCTCCTTCTTGCTCATGATGTTCAACGTTCCGCTGCCCGGCGGTACCACTGGTCACGCCGTCGGCGGCGCACTCATCGCGCTGCTGCTGGGCCCCGAGGCCGCGGCTATCGCTGTCTCGGTCGCTCTGGCGCTGCAGGCGCTGCTGTTTGGCGACGGCGGCGTTCTGTCGTTTGGCGCCAACTGCTTTAACATGGCCTTTGTGCTGCCGTTTGTCGCTGCTATCGTGTTCCGTGCGCTCAACAGCCGTCTGCACGACAAGAGCTGGGGCACCTCGGTTTCTGCCATCGTGAGCGGTTGGGTCGGCCTGTGCCTGGCGGCCCTGTGCGCGGCAATCGAGTTTGGTATTCAGCCGATGCTCTTCACCAACGCTTCGGGCGCCCCTCTGTACTGCCCCTTCCCGCTGTCCGTGGCTATTCCGGCCATGTTGATCCCGCATATGCTGGTTGCCGGCGTGATCGAGGGCGTGGCGACGGCCGCCATCTACGGCTTCATTAAGAAGACGGCGCCGAGCATTATCGTCGGCCCCGAAGCCGCCGATGGCCAGCTTGCCGCCGATGGTACCGCCAAGAAGACTTCCCTGATTCCCACGCTCATTCTGGTCGCCGTGCTTGTCGTGGCTACGCCGCTCGGCTTGCTCGCCACCGGTGACGCCTGGGGTGAGTGGGACGCCGAGGGCGCCGCGACCGCCGTTCAGGAGGCTGGCGACGACAGCCTGCAGGCTTCGGTCGGCCTCGACACCCCGACCTTTGCCGACGCCCTGCCCACGGGCGATTATCTGCAGGCCTATTCCGAGGAGCAGGGCCTTGGCTTTGCCGGCCAGGCTGCGATGTATATTCTTTCGGGCGTGATTGGCGTGGCGGTGCTCACCATCACATTCCGCCTGGTCTCGCTGACGGTCAAGGAAAGCGGTGCTCATGGCAATAGCCGAGCTGCCTAGTTGGCTTGCGGCCGAGGAGCGTTACGAGCCCGCGGGGGCTCGGCATCGTGTGATGCAAAAGAATGTCCTGCACCTGGCGAGCCTGCTTGAGCGGGTTCGCCTGGGTGGAGGCGCGCACGAGGGCGGGTCGATGGTCGACCGCGCCCTTTCTTGCGTTTCGGCTCCGGTGCGCCTGGTGGGGATGTTCGTTTGCGTTCTGTGCGTGTGTCTGACGCAGAGCCCGCTGTACCTCATGTTGATGGCGGCCATCGCGCTGGTGCTCGTTGCCGTGCGCCCCGTACGCGGGCTGCGTGCGACCTTTGTACCGGCGCTCGGCGCCACGGGGCTTGCGGTGGTTCTGGCACTGCCTGCCCTGCTGCTGGGCGCTTCTGCCGCGGGCGCCATGCTCAAGATCGCGCTCAAGACGTTCATTAACGTGTCGTTCGTGCTGGGCGTTTCGTGGACGCTCACCTGGAGCCGCATGTCGGCGGCGCTCAAGACGCTACAGCTGCCCGACGAGGTCATCTTTACGTTTGATATGGCGCTCAAGCACATCGAGGTGCTGGGACGCACGGCGCACGATCTGACCGAATCGGTCATGCTGCGCAGTGTGGGTCGTGCGCCTGCGGGTTTTTCGCGTACCGATTCGATCGCGGGTATCATGGGCATGACCTTTATCAAGGCGATGGAATGCAGCTGCGCGATGGACGAGGCTATGCTTTGCCGTGGCTTTGCCGGTGCGTATCCGACTCCCGCGCGGAGCGGCTTTGGCTGGCGCGATGCGGTCTATGCGGTCGTCGTGGTGCTGCTCGCCGTGTTGTGCGCGGTGCTGTAGCGCGGGCGGCCGAGCCGTCGATGTGGATAGGGAAGGGCGACGTTTTGGCAAACGATACGAATGGCGTGATGGGCGCGAGCGGTGCTACTGGCGCCAAGAGCGTGCCGCTCATCGAGTTTCGCGACGTGCTGTTCTCCTATGCGGGGCATACGGTTGTCGATGGTGTGTCGCTGCAGGTCGATCGTGGTGAACTCGTTGCCCTACTCGGTCCCAACGGCTGCGGTAAGACGACGATTATGCGCCTTATCAACGGTCTTGAACTAGCGGACGCGGGTGCGTACCTGTTTGACGGGCACGTGATCGATGCGGCATATCTCAAGGATTCCGCAGCCGCTCAGCGTTTTCATCAGCGCGTGGGCTTTGTGTTCCAGAATGCCGACGCCCAGCTGTTCTGCGCTACGGTGGGCGAGGAAGTTGCTTTTGGCCCCGCGCAGATGGGGCTGCCGACAGACGAGCTCGAGCGCCGCGTCCGCGATGCCATGGAGCTGTTCCAGGTTGCCGATCTGGTCGATGCCTCGCCCTATCAGCTTTCGGGCGGGCAAAAGAAGCGCGTTGCGCTGGCTGCGGTGGTGTCGATGAACCCCGATATCCTAGTGCTCGATGAGCCCACCAACGGGCTCGATGAGGACTCGTGCGACATCGTAGTCAACTTTTTGCTGGCCTACGTTGCTGCCGGTAAGACGGTTTTGATGAGTACGCACCATCAAGATTTGGTGCGCCGCCTGGAGGCCCGTGCCATCTATATCGATCGATATCACCATGTGGTCGAGGCGCCCGTGCCGTCGTATGGAACCGAAAGCGGTGCTGCGGAATAGTTGCTGCGTAGGGTATGTATGGCCGCCTGTGCGACTCTGCCGTGATGGTATAGTTAACCAGGTTTTATGGGGGTGGCTATGCCAAGTTGGAACATTCATATCGCTCAAACGGAGCGCTTGCTGGCACGTGCTAGCGTGCTTGCCGATAGCGTGCGCGACCGCAATGCCTTTTTGTTTGGCTGCGTGGTTCCGGATATCTTCGTGGGCTATATGGTCCCTGGCATCGCCGATCCCATTCCGTATCGCATTACGCACTTTGCAAAGCCCGAGCCTATCCCTAAGCCGCGCGAGCACGAGTTCTGGGATACCTATGTGGCGCCGCTGCTTAAAGGCGCACCCGCGGGCGAACCTGCTGAGGCTACCTCGATTGTCGAGGAGCGCGAGCGACTGAACCGCGTGCACTATCCTCAGCGCTACAGGGATGCCGAGCCGGTTGTCGGTCCAGGCGCCTGTGAGTTCTCGCTTGCGTTCGAAGATGTGGCGCAGTCGCTGCTCGATTTAACGCTGGGCGTCTGGTTGCATCTGGTGGCCGACACGGTATGGAACACGCGTGTGAACCAGTATCTGGAAGCACACGGCGGCAAGCCGTGCGAGGAATTCCGCATTAAAAAGCAGGGCGATTTTGACTGGTTCGGCAAGACGCTGGGTATCGTTTCCATTCCGCGTGCGACCGATCGCCTCTATACCGCTGCGACGCGTTTTGGGCAGTATCCCATCCATAAAGAATATGTGCTCAAGACTATCGGCGTCATGCACGAGATTGTACGCGAAAACCCCGGCGAGCCCGATCATCCGCCGTATCGCCTGCTAACCGAGGAGTTTTTCGATGCAACGTTTACCGAGGTCATCGAGCTAACCGAGGCGGGATTTGCGGCTCGCGTTGCTGCTTCTGACGTTCCCGCAGTCCCCCTGATCGCTAGCTGCTAGCCGGCCGGCTTAACGGTGAACAGTTCATTCCAATTGACCAACGGCTCCCGTCGCAGGGCGTCTTCGGTGGTGCGCTCGGCATCGGAGAGGCTTGCGACTGAACACAAATCGATGATGCGGCATACGAAGAAGGTCTAAAAAGGGCCCGGAAGGCAAAGCCTTCCGGGCCCTTTTGCAATGCAAGCGTGCTTGCAAGTGCGATTTAGCGCACCTGAGCGACGTAAGCGACGTTGGTCGAGGAGACCTTGTCCTCGAGCTGAACACTCATGCGGGGATCGCCGGCGGTAGCGACGGTCAGATCGCCGGCCTCGACGTAGCCGAGCTCCTTAGCGGTCTCGATCGCCTTGACGATCGTGCCGTTGACGGTGCCCTGGGTAATCTCGGCCTGGTGCGGGATAACGCCCCAGTACATGATCATCTGCTGGACGGCCCACTCGTGGCGGGAGAACGCGCAGATCGGCATGTTGGGACGGAAGTGCGAGATCAGGCGTGCGGTACGACCGGTGGTCGTCGGCACGGTGATGCACTTGGCGCCAACGGTGGTGGCCATGTTCACAGCGGACATACCTACAACGTTGTTGACGACGCGGGTGCCGTGAGCGTCGGCCGGAACCTCGAGCGGAGCGTGGGCCGGGAGGTACTTCTCGGTCTCGAGAGCAATGCTGGCCTGCATCTTAACGGCCTCGACCGGGTACTTACCGGCAGCGGACTCGCCAGAGAGCATAACGGCGTCGGTGCCGTCGTAGATGGCGTTAGCAACGTCGGCAACCTCGGCGCGCGTCGGGCGCGGGTTCTGCTGCATGGAGTCGAGCATCTGCGT
>CABTZM010000100.1 GCA_902489295.1 uncultured Collinsella sp. | reverse complement strand
TGCTCTACCTTGTGGCTCGCTACAACAGAACCTCCAGCCGATACCAAATTGGGTCACTGGGCGCCGCGGGGATTCGTGTCCCCGCGGCGCTGTACTATGTGTTGGACTTAATTTCGCACAGGGCCGGAGCCTCTGTGCTCGATAACGAAAGGAGGCTGCGTGGCAGGCTGGAACCTAACCGGCAATGCTGTTTCCGCCGAGTTTGACGGCTCGGACGATCAGGAGCGCAAGGAGCTCAGCGTGAGCCAGGCGGTGGAGATCGCCGCCGATGCGCTCGATGCCATTCCGCAGCTGAGCGTTCTGGGCGAGGTCACAGGTTTTCGTGGTCCTAACGCCCGAAGCGGTCACTGCTATTTCCAGATCAAGGACGATTCGGCCGCCGTTGACTGCATCATTTGGAAGGGCGCCTATCTCAAGCGCACGTTCGATCTGCGCGACGGCATGCAGGTGAGCTTTAAGGGCAGCTTCAATCTCTATAAGGCCACGGGCCGCATGAGCTTTGTCGCTCGCTCGTTTTCGCTGGCGGGGGAGGGTTTGCTGCGTCAACAAGTGGCGCAACTGGCCGAAAAGCTACGCCGCGAGGGCCTGATGGACGAAGCGCGCAAGCGCCGCATCCCGGTGTTCTGCTCCCGCGTGGCGGTCGTCACCTCGCTTTCGGGCGCCGTAATCGACGACGTCAAGCGCACGTTGCGTCGTCGCAACCCTCTCGTCGAGCTCGTCTGCGTGGGCGCCAAGGTCCAGGGCGAGGGCGCACCGGCAGAGCTAATCGAGGGGCTGCACCGTGCCGCCGCCATTACGCCGGCGCCGGATTGCATTTTGCTGGTGCGCGGCGGCGGCTCCTTTGAGGACCTCATGACCTTCAACGACGAGGAGCTTGCCCGCGCGGTGGCGGCTTGTCCTGTGCCCGTGGTGACCGGCATTGGCCATGAGCCCGATACCTCGATTTGCGATATGGTGAGCGACCGTCGCGCCTCCACGCCAACGGCAGCGGCGGAATCGGTGGCACCGGCTATGACGGAGTTGGCCGATGTGCTCGAGGCGCGCCATCAGCGTCTGGGTGCCGCGATGGCATCGATGATTGGGTCGGCCCAGGTCGACCTGGAGATGCTCGATCAGCGTGGCCGTCGTTCCTGGGATACCTATACGGCTCGCTTGGGCGACGCGCTCGATGCGGCCGCATGCCGCCCGTGTCTCAACGATCCGACATTTATGGTCGAGCGTCGTGAGTCAGAGCTTGCCTTGACGGCCGATCGTTTGTCCGGTGCCATAACGCGCTCGGTCGGGGCGTTCCGATCCAGCTTTGAACGCCTGCCCGAGCGCTTGGTCGCAAGCACTTCAGGGCTCGATGGTAAACGCCATGCGCTCACGCTTGCGAGTTCCCGCCTGGAGCATCAGGGGCGCACGATGCTCAGCAAACCTGCGTCCGATCTGGGCCGAGCTGCCGCGTCGCTCGATGCCCTGTCGCCGCTCAAGGTGCTTGCCCGTGGCTATTCCATCGCGTACAGCGATGATGGGGTGGCTACGAGTGCCAAGACCTTTAAGCCCGGCGACGCCATTCGCGTGCGCATGGCAGACGGCAACGTGGCGGCAACGGTCGATACAGTCGAGTAGTCCGCGTTTCATAGCGAAAACCTTTAGGAAAGGAAACAGATATGGCAGAGAAGACCCCGGTCGAGCAGCTTACGTACAAGCAGGCCTCGCAGGAACTGGAGCTCATCATCCGCAGCTTGGAGTCGGGCGATATGGAGCTCGAGGAGTCGCTCGAGAGCTATACCCGCGGCGTTGAGCTTCTAAAAAGCCTGCGCACCCGCCTGTCCGATGCCGAGCAGAAGGTCTCGGTGCTCCTTAAGGATGTCGACGGCAACGACGTGCTCGCCGACGGCGAGGCCGCCAACACCGACGACAACCTCTCGTTCTAACCATCCCGACCAAATATAATTACCTTGGTCTGTGAGAAAGGAACCAACCATGTGTGATTGCATCTTCTGCAAAATTGCCAACCACGAGATCCCCTCGACCGTTGTCTATGAGGACGATCAGGTCATCGCGTTCGACGACCTCAACCCCCAGGCGCCGGTCCACACGCTCGTGATCCCCAAGAAGCACTACAGCGACATCGCCGACAACGTGCCTGCCGAGACCATGGGCGCCATGGCTCACGCCATCCAGGAGGTCGCCAAGGCCAAGGGCCTAGAGGACGGTTTCCGCGTCATTTCCAACAAGGGCGTCAATGCCGGTCAGACCGTCATGCACTTCCACATGCACATCCTCGGCGGCAAGAACCTGGGCGAGAACCTCATCTGAGGGCGCGTAGCCCGTCGACTTGGCTGCCTTTGGAGTAACCTATGCAGCTTTCTCAACTCGAATACCTTCAAGCGGTAGCGAACCATGGCGGCGTGCGCAAAGCAGCTCGCGCGGTTCATGTGAGTCCGCAGGCCGTTTCGTCGGCAATCAAAAAGTTGGAATCTGAGTATCAGATTGTTTTGCTCGACCGATCGGCGGGGGAGGCTGTTTTGTCTCCGGCGGGCAGAGAATTTGCGCGTCGTGCACGCGTGATCCTGGCACAAGTCGACGATCTCAAAAAGTACGCCCAATCGAGGGACGACGGCGTTTCGCCCGACGGCCACTTCCGTCTTTACGCCCCCTGCCTTCATGGGCGGGGGCGTCTTTTTGCCGAAAACTGGTATGACTCGTTTGAAAGCTCGCACCCTCAGATTCACCTTGATGTTTGGCATCAGCCAACGGCCACATGCTTTGAATCACTTGTGCTTGGCATTTCGGATGCGGCCATCTCATTTGAGGAACCAAGGGATAGTGTCCTTTCTTCGAAATACTTGGGTGAAAAGGAGCTCAAGGTTCTTTCATGCCCAGCTGGTCATCAATCTGTTGACGCTATGACCATTCGTGAGTTACTGGGCGGCAGGCTCGCTGTTCCCATTAATTTGTCACCCTGTCTCAATGCAATCAATCAATGCCCTGAAGCCCAGCTCGTCAATTTTCGCTTCCGTGATGTTGAATACGGAAGCAGGGCTCAGACCGAGTTTCTTCAAGCCGGGGGATTGATATTGAGTTTGTCTGGGTCCTCTCTTGCGTCGGATGGATCAGAAGTGAGTGAGTGCTCCATTGAAGGCTCGCGTGATGTAACCTTGCCTATCTACTTTTGCTATCGGCAAAATTCCTGGACTGATCGACACCAGACGGTTTTTCTGCACCTATTGCGTCATCTTGCTTCGTGAGATTAATTGGCTTCGAGACGTCAAGTGATTATTGACGCCTTGTAACACATAGCTGACAGCTTTGCCCTCATGCTTTTCCAAGAATCCGATTTAGATTGCTGGCTCTTGGAGGGCGGAGCATGAAAAACCGTACGGTTTTGCTTTATATGACATTCGTTTTTCTGTCGAACTTCAGCACCATCTTGTATTTTCTAACTGTCTACCTTGAGTTCGTCGGGCTTTCGATGGTAGCGATTTCTAGCATGATGATTGCATACCAAGTGAGCAAGTTCATCCTAGAAGTTCCCACTGGCTATATTGCTGATAGGTTTGGACGAAAGACAAGCGGCCTCGTTGGCATTGTGGGAATGCTTGGGTACTACGCCGCCCTGCTCATTGTCCGATCTCCTCTGCTTTTAATCGGTGCGTTTGCTCTCAAGGGTTTTGCCGTTGCATGTGTGAGCGGATCCATCGAAGCGATTTACATTGACAGCGTCTCTCAGGACCAGCTCGTAAGACTTAATGTCGTTGAGCGACTTGTTTTCTATGCCTCTTATGCCCTCTCCGCTTGCGTGGGCGGTTTCATTTCGTCTGTCGGTGCATATCTCATTGGTCTTTCGGCAGATATCATCGCAATGGTGTTGACGTTGGTTGTTGTTGTCTGCATTCCTGAGATGCGAAGAGGGGGCACCGCGGCGACACCTGAACGTGGAATGAGCCCGAAGATGATCGGTGCCGCTATTGCGTGTAATGGCATTCTTCGTTCGGCGTTCATCATGGACTGTTCTCAGGCATTTGCTTTTGTCGCCCTGGAAGACTTTTTCTCGCTGCTGCTTGCGGGTCGCGGAATGAATGCCGTCGCTTCGGGCGTGACCATTGCGATCCAGCTCCTTGCCTCCGCCTCCATAGGGTTTATCGTGCCCAGTGTGATTGCTCGTGTCGACAAGGGCCGTTTTGCGCGTATTTGCGGCATCGTGCGCCTTTCCCTGACTGCTCTATTTTTGATTCCCTTTACTCCGGTCTATTTGCTGCCCGTGTTCTATGTACTGCAGACGGTTGCTTACTCGTTATTTGCTCCAATTAAATACTCAATTTTTCAAAATGCTGTCGATTCTTCGATGCGCTGTTCGCTGATTTCGGTCCAAAGCCAGATGGTGGCGGTGGGTGCCATCCTTTTCTATCTGTTCAATGCAGCGTTGAGCAGCATCGCGGGTATTCGAGTCATATTGCTTGTAGCGCTCGGGATATCTTCTTTGGTGTATATCCCCGCGCTATTTCGTCTTACAAGTCAAAGGGCGTGAGTATTTGGGCACCGATAACTTATATATCAACGCAATAAACCCGAGCGCGAGGGCGTTTGGGTTTATTATTGAAGCGTATGTAACCTGGCGGCGCCACACCGCCTGTTAGTAGGGAGACACATGAACGTTCTGGTCGTCAACGCAGGATCTTCGACGCTTAAGTATCAGGTCATCGATACCAAGTCCCACAAGGTGTCCGCAAAGGGCTCCTGCGAGCGCGTCTGCTTTACCGGCGGTACCTTCACCCACGCTGCCAACGGTTCCAAGAAGGTGACCGAGAACATCGAGTTCCCCGACCACAAGGTCGCCATCGAGGTCGTCCTGAAGGACCTCGAGGCCAACGGCGTCAAGATCGAGGGTATCGGCCACCGTATCGTTCAGGGTGGTTGGTACTTCGGCGATTCCTCCCTCGTCGACGAGGACGTTCTCGCCAAGATCCGCGAGGTCGCTCCGCTCGCCCCGCTGCACAACAACCCCGAGGCCAACGTTATCGAGTACTGCCTGGAGCAGTATCCCGATCTGCCCAACGTCACGGTCTACGACACCGCTTTCCACTTCAACATGCCCGAGGTCGCCAAGACCTACGCCCTGCCCAAGGACGTCTGCGACAAGCTGCACATCCGTAAGTACGGCGCCCACGGCACCAGCTACCGCTACATCTCCAAGAAGGTTGCCGAGATGACCAACGGCGAGGCTCGCAAGGTCGTCGTGTGCCACATCGGTTCCGGCGCTTCCCTGTGCGCCATCGAGGACGGCAAGTGCAGGGACACCACCATGGGCTTGACGCCGCTCGACGGTGTCATGATGGGCACCCGCTGCGGCTCCATCGACCCTGCTACCGTGTGCTACCTGCAGCGCGAAGGCGGCTACACCTTCGACGAGGTCGACGAGATGATGAACAAGAAGTCCGGCCTTTTGGCTGTGACCGGCGGCAAGACCAACGACTGCCGCAACGTTGAGGAGCTCGCCGCTGCCGGTGACCCCGAGCCTCAGCTCGCCTTCGATATGTTCGTCTACAAGATTGCCGCCAAGGCCGCCGAGATGGCCACTTCCATGTGCGGCATGGACACCCTGGTCTTTACCGCCGGCATCGGCGAGCACGCTCCGGCTGTCCGCGCTGGCGTGGCCGACCGTCTGGCCTTTATGGGCGTCAAGATGGACCATGCCCGCAACGCCCTGCGCGGCGACGGCGCTTGGTGCCTGTCCGCCAAGGATTCCAAGGTCAAGATCTTCGTCATCCCCACGGATGAAGAGTTCATGATCGCCTCCGACGTCGAGCGCATCGTCAACGGCAAGTAATTGCAAGAGGGGAGGGGCTGGACGACCGAGCGCCGTTCGGCCCCTCTTTTGCGCTCGTTGGGCGATATGCTGATATCTATTTATCAAGATATGATAACTTCTTATTAAAATGCGGCCGCCTTAAGGGGCCTGCGTCGACCGTATTGCACTGCGAAGGAGTCTCATGAACGTACTTGTTGTCAACGCCGGCAGCTCAAGCCTTAAATATCAGCTTTTGGATACCGATACCCGCAAGGTTTTCGCCAAGGGCAACTGCGAGCGTATCGGATCGGACATGGGCATCTTTGGTCACTCCGAGAACGGTGGCGCCAAGCAGACCGAGGAGGCCCCTTTCCCCGATCATCGCTCTGCTATCGCTCGCGTGCTCGAGGAGCTCGAGAAGACCGACTTTACGATTGATGGCATTGGACATCGCATCGTTCAGGGCGGCTGGCACTTCGATGATTCCGCTGTCGTCGACGACGAGGTTATGGCCAAGATTCTTGAGGTGGCACCGCTTGCTCCGCTGCACAATTACGGCGAGGCCGCAGCAATCGAGTATTGCCGCGAGAAGTATCCGGAGCTGCCCAACGTCGCCGTCTTCGATACCTCGTTTCACATGACCATGCCCGAGGTCGCCTATACCTACGCACTGCCCAAGGACGTGTGCGATAAGTACCACGTGCGCAAGTACGGTGCCCACGGCACGAGCCACCGCTATGAGTGGATGATGGCCAAGGAGATCCTGGGCTCGCGCTGCCACCGTCTGCTTTCGTGCCATCTGGGCAACGGCGCTTCGCTCGCCGCCATCGAGGACGGCGTGTGCCGCGACACCACGATGGGCCTCACGCCGCTTGACGGTCTGATGATGGGTACCCGCTGCGGTTCCATTGACCCGGCTACCGTGTGCTACCTGCAGCGCGAGGGCGGCTACAGCTACCAGGAAGTCGACGACATGATGAACAAGCAGTCTGGTCTGCTTGCCATCTCGGGCATCTCCAACGACGCCCGCGACATCCGCACGCGCGCCTCCGAGGGCGACGAACGCTGCCTGCTCGCCTTCGATATGTTTGCCTACAAGGCCATGCAGCAGGCCGGCTCAATGATCGCTTCCATGGCGGGCGTGGACACCATCACCTTTACCGCCGGCATCGGCGAGAACGACTGGTCGATCCGCAAGGCCTTCTGCGACTGCTTTGAGTGGCTGGGCGTGCGTATCGACAACAACAAGAACCGCGAGGCTGTGGGCAACGGCCCGCAGGTCATCAGTGCCGCCGGTTCCGCCGTCACGGTCATGGTCATCCCCACCGACGAGGAATACATGATCGCCCACGACGTCGAGCGTCTGACCAAGAACAACTAACGCACGCATTTGCAAGTAAACGAAAGGCCTCCAGAGCAACAGCTCCGGAGGCCTTTTTTACTAGCAGGCGGACGGCGGAAACCCCATCCCATTTCGAGCGCAAATACTGGGACACGCTTTCCGGTTGAGGCACGTTGCGGAAAGTGCGACCCACAATAAAGCATAATTCCGTCCCACGGTTTCCCAAACAGGCCCCAAGCGGAAGCTGCATCCCACAATCCGCCTTCAAACCGGGACACACTTTCCGGTGGGCCAGACATCAGACCGCAGCCAACATTTCGGTCCCAAAGTGACCATATCTGCATCGTTTGACCCTCCAGCAACGGCACTCATCCATTCAGTTTTTCAGCGCCAGCTCGTAGCCAAGCCGCCGTCCACCCCGGATTCCCTGATTGCTACGTGGCGGCAGGGACCCTACAGGGTAAAGCTC
>CABTZM010000099.1 GCA_902489295.1 uncultured Collinsella sp. | reverse complement strand
GCATCGCCCGCGCACTTGCCGTGCAGCCCGACATTCTGCTGATGGACGAGCCGACCTCGGCACTCGACCCTGTGTCGACGTTGGTGGTGGAGCAGCTGGCCTGCGAGCTCAAGGAGACCTGCACGCTGGTGGTCGTCACGCACAACATGCAGCAGGCCGCACGCATTTCCGATTCGGTTGCGTTCTTCTTGTTGGGCGAGCTGGTGGAGCACGCGCCCACCGCGCAGCTCTTTAAGAATCCGACTGATCCGCGTACAGCGGATTATTTGACGGGTCGTTTTGGCTGATACCGTCTAGTACAGGCGCCTTTAGGGTTAAGATGCGGTCATACCGGCCGCAAAGGGGTTCAACATGATCTATTACGTCGAGGACGATGACAACATCAGGGATTTGACGGTCTACGCTCTGCGCAAGCAGGGGATCGAGGCCGAGGGCTTTTCGTGCGATGGCGAGTTTAAAGCTGCCGTGGCGCGACGGGTGCCCGATGCTGTGCTGCTCGACATCATGCTGCCCGATACCGATGGCCTGGCGATTATGCGCCGCCTGCGTGCCGATCGCCTGACGGCGACGGTGCCCATCATGATGCTCACTGCCAAGGACACCGAGCTCGACAAGGTCATGGCGCTCGACGGCGGTGCCGATGACTATCTGACCAAGCCGTTTTCGCTCATGGAGCTTGCGAGCCGCTGTCGTGCGCTGTTGCGTCGCGGCGGCATGGTCAAGCAAGCGAGCGATGTGCTCAGCGTGGGCGATATCGTGCTTTCGCCCAGCCACCGCGAGGTAACTGTTGCCGGCGAGCCGCTCAAGCTCACCCTGCGCGAGTTTGAGCTGCTCGAGTACCTCATGCGCAAGCCTGGCGTGGTCTTTACCCGCGAGTCGTTGCTGCAGAGCGTGTGGGGCTGGGATTTCGACGGCGGTTCGCGCACCGTTGACGTACACGTGCAGACGCTTCGCCAAAAACTGGGCGAGCATGCCAGCGCCATCGAGACCGTACGTGGCGTGGGCTACCGCCTAGCCGAGCCTTCGACCGGTGATGGTGCCGAAGGTGACGATGCCGCGGCCACCGCATCGGAGGAGTAACTCGTGGTCTTCGCCCCCCAGGGAAAACATACGCTGTCGCACCGCGTTTTTGTGACGATCTTTGTCTGCGCCATGGCAGTTATCGTGGCGTTTACGGTGCTGGGTGCGTTCTTTGTGCAAAACACTTTGGCGGATGCCACGAGTGCCAATCTGGCGCAGGAAACCGAGCTCATTGCTGCCGCCCTCGACGAGCAGCAGGAGCCCATTCCGTTCTTGCGAAGCCTCGATCGCGAGGATCTTCGTATCACGCTGATCAATAAGGACGGATCTGTTGCCTACGACAACGAGGCGTCGCCTTCCACACTGCCCAACCATGGCGATCGCCCCGAGGTCATCGAGGCCTTTGAGAGTGGTTCGGGTTCCGCGGAGCGCGCAAGCTCTACACTCGACGAGATTATGCTGTATCGCGCCGTCACCCTTGATAACGGCCAGGTCGTTCGCTTGGCGCAGGCCCAGCCTGGCGTTGCGGCGATTTTGCTGTCGATGCTGGCGCCGATGCTGCTTATCGCAGCAGCGGGTGCAGTACTCTCGTTTTTTATGGCGCGCCGTGAGTCCCGTGCCATCATCGCGCCGTTGCAAGAGGTGGATTTGGATCACCCACGCCGTAGCTATGAGCACGCCTATGCCGAGATGGTCCCCATGCTTGAGCGTATCGAGTCGCAGCGCCAGGAACTCAAGCGCCAAATGGCGGTGCTAGCGGACAACGACCGTATGCGCCGTGAGTTCACGGCGAATATCACCCATGAGCTCAAGACGCCGCTTACGGCGATTTCGGGCTATGCCGAGCTCATCGCAAATGGCATGGTCGAGGGCGAGGACGACCTGCGCAACTTTGGCGGTCGCATCTATCGTGAGGCGGGCCGCTTGGCAGCGCTTGTCAACGACATCCTTACGCTGTCTAACTTGGACGAGGCCGAACGTGCAACTGAGGGCGAGGCGGTGCCCATTGGGTCCACGGAGCCTATTGAGCTCTCTCGTGCCATCTATGCGGTTGAGCAGCGTCTTGAACAGGTTGCCCGTCAGGCGAATGTGACGATAAGTCATGAGACCAAGCCTGTGGTCATCGAAGGCGTGTCGCGCTTGATCGACGAGCTCATCTATAATCTGGCAAGCAACGCCATCCGCTACAATCGACCCGGCGGTACGGTTACGTTGCAGTGCGGCACCAACGACGAAGGCCATCCGTTCCTCGCGGTCGCCGACACGGGAATCGGTATCGCGCCTGAAGAACAGGGCAAGGTATTTGAGCGGTTCTATCGCGTGGACAAGAGTAGGTCCAAGGCACGCGGCGGAACCGGTCTGGGGCTTGCCATTGTCAAGCATGCGGCCCTGTATCATCACGCCACGCTCGATCTGTCGAGCGAGTTGGGCGTGGGAACCACCATTACGGTGACGTTTCCCATACAGCAGGACGAGCCATTCGCATAGCGATACAACATAGATATTGATGTAGACGCCGCATTTGACTTTCGGGTGCGGCGTTGTTGTGCAATTTTACGATTGCTTCCGACATTTTTACAGGAGAGCCTGTTTCTTATGTATAGAGTTTGGTCTCGGTAAAAAGATGCGATAACATACGGACAGTTTTGTCAATCCGAACTGGGGAAATGAAAGGCAAGCTGCATGACCCTTCTCGAACTGTTCCAGCTGCTGAAGAAGCACCTCAAGCTGGTCATCACCCTTCCGGTGGTCTGCGCGATCGCCATGGGCATCGTGTCCTTCGTTGCGATGGACAACACCTATACCGCGACGACGAGCATGTACATTCTCGCCAAGACCGACGATAGCGGTCAGATGAGCTACAACGATCTCTCGGCGAGCCAGATGCTTTCCAACGATATCGCCACGCTGCTGGATAGCGATAGCGTTAAGAGCGGCGCCGCCAAAGAACTGGGCCTCACCGATCTGGATGACTACAAGGTGTCTGTTTCCTCCGAGACCACCACGCGTGTCATTACGCTTTCGGTTACCGGCACCGATGCCAAGGAGACGGCTGAGGTCGCAAAGGCCATTGCCAGCTCGGTGAGTACGGTCGCTCAGAACGTCGGTGCTGCCCAGAGCATCAACGTTATCGACGAGGCTAAGACCCCCGAAGCCCCCAGCGGCCCCAAGCGCACGCTGTATATTGCCGTCGCGTTCCTCGCCGGTATCTTTATCGCAGTTGCCTATGTCGTTTTGGCAGACATGCTCAATACCCGCATCCGCGGTGCCGAAGAGGCAGAAGAGCTCCTGGGTATTCCCGTTGTTGGCCGAATTCCGGCTATGAAAGGTGGTAAATAGGCATGGCTAAGGCAAAGAACACCGATAAGCTCGTTGTGCAGAATGCCGCCAAGACCCTTCTGGCCAACATCCGCTTTGCGAGCGTGGACGACCCCATTCGCACCATCACCGTTACCTCCTCGATTCCCAACGAGGGCAAGTCTACGGTTTCCATTAATCTTGCTCAGGCAATCGCCACGAGCGGCAAGTCCGTGCTCCTGGTCGAGGCCGATATGCGCCGCAGGTCCCTTTCCGATATGCTTGGCGTTCGTTCGCGCGGCGGACTCTATGCGGTCCTGTCCGAGCAGATTTCCATTGACCAGGCAATTGTCGAGACGGGTCAGAAGAACTTCTACTTCCTCGATGCCGAGCCGCACATTCCCAATCCTGCCGACATCATCGTCTCTCACCGCTTTGCCAAGCTGGTAAAGGCACTGTCCGCCAAGTTCCAGTACGTCATCTTCGATGCTCCTCCGGTCGGCACCTTCATCGATGCTGCCGAGATTGCCAGCCTGACCGACGGCACGCTGTTCGTGGTGCGCGAGGACTTTACCAAGCGCGAAGAGGCGCTCAACGCCATCGGTCAGCTTAAGAAGTCCGAGAAGGTCAAGCTCATCGGTACCGTTATGAACTACTGCGAGACCGAGACCAGCGAGTACTACTATTCTTACTACACCAAGGACGGTAAGAAGGTTAAGAAGGGCTCCGACGATCAGGGCACTTCCAAAAAGGGCATCTTCACCAACCGAGCAAACGTTTAGTTGATTGAGGCCGACCTATGCGTGACATTCATTGCCATATCTTGCCGGGTGTAGACGACGGCGCCGCCGATCTCGAAGAGAGCTTGGCGATGCTCGAGGCTGCCAAGCGGGCCGGTGTAACCAGAATCGTTTGCACTCCTCACTGCCGTGATCCCTATTTTGATTACGACAAGATGTGGGATGCCTTTGAGCTGTTGCGCGATAACGCTGACGGTTTTCCGCTCCAGATGGGCTTCGAGGTCAACCATCGAAAGCTCGTTGAGCTTGGTATCGATGCCGCGGATCACTTGCATTTCGATGGGACCAACGAGTTTCTGCTCGAGCTTTCGACTCATGCCGATGCGTATGCGTTTAGAGAGTACGAGAACACGATTTACGATTTGCAGTGCCGTGGCTACCAGGTGATCATCGCTCATCCTGAGCGCTATCGTGCGGTTCAAAAGGATGTAAGCGTGGCGGAGCGCCTGGTCGATATGGGCTGCAAGCTGCAGGCTTCGTCGGACTTTATTGCCGGCGGTCGCTTTGGTCGCGAGAAAAAGCCGGCACAGCGCCTGTTCGATCAGAACCTGTACAGCTTCATCGCGAGCGATGCCCATAACGTGGGTCATTACGACTGCCTGGCGAAGGCTCGCGCGAAGTTTAGCGTGCGCGGAGCTCATTTTCGCTAAAATCTGTCCCTAACGTTCGCATTGAATGAAAGGGCAGCCATGGATATCCAACTTAAGACGGGATGCTTTGATGACGCGGCGTTGGTGCGCCGCGTCGTTTTTATGGACGAGCAGGGCTACGAGAACGAGTTCGACCAGATCGATGAGGCTTCTGACTGCATTCATGTGACGCTCTATGTAGACGGCGAGCTTGCCGGTTGCTCGCGCGTGTTTCCCGAAGAGCTTGAGCGCGCGACTGACGCAGAGGCTCCGGTGTTGCCGGCGTGCGACTTAGACGAAGGCGTCGCGGCGGGGGAGACCTACATTATGGGGCGCGTGGCCGTGTTGCCGAGCATGCGCCGTCGCGGCCTGGCGAGCAAGATTGTCGAGGCCAGTGATACGTGCGCGCGTGATGCCGGCGCCAAGCTCATTAAGCTGCATGCGCAGGAATACGTGCTGCCGCTCTATGCCAAGGCGGGCTACACGCAGATTGCCCCGGTGGACTACGAAGACGAGGGCCAGCCCCATGCTTGGATGGCCAAGCGCGTAGATGGCAGATAGGGACGTTCCTTTCCTGCCGGCAGTCGGGGACACTCCTTGGCAATTGGCGCATCAGAGCGTTTGGACATACAGTTTTTCGATTCCGTATGTATATATGCGCGCTAATGGGTTATAAAATCTAAGTCTGAACATAGCAGGTCTGCAATGCGGCTCGGGCAACCGAGCCGTTTTTGCGGGCAGGGGTAGCGCGAAAGGACTGCACATGCGTCAATTTAAGACCGAGAGCAAAAAACTGCTCGACCTCATGATCAACTCCATCTATACCAACAAGGAAATCTTCCTGCGCGAGCTTATCTCCAACGCGAGCGATGCCGTCGACAAGCTCAACTTTAAGAGCCTGCAGGATCCGAGCGTCAAGCTTGACCAGGGCGACCTGGCCATTCGCGTCTCTTTCGATAAGGACGCCCGCACCATCACGGTCTCGGATAACGGTATCGGCATGACCGCCGAGGAGCTCGAGCGCAACCTGGGTACCATCGCCCACTCCGGCTCTGAGGAGTTTAAGACCGAGAACGCCGAGCAGCAGGGCTCCGATGTCGACATCATCGGCCAGTTTGGTGTGGGCTTCTACTCTGCCTTTATGGTCGCCAGCCACGTGAAGGTCGTCAGCCGCGCCTATGGCGAGGACACGGCGCACGTGTGGGAGTCCGACGGCCTTGAGGGCTACACCATCGAGGACGGTGAGCGTGCTGAGCACGGTACCGATGTCATCCTGACGCTGCGCGAGAACGAGAAGCTCGACGCCGACGGTGAGGCCGAGACCTATGACCGCTTCCTGACCGAGTGGGGCCTCAAGAGCCTGATTCAGCAGTACAGCAACTATGTGCGCTACCCGATTCAGATGATGGTTTCCAAGAGCCGTCAGAAGCCCAAGCCCGAGGACGCCGGCGATGATTACACGCCCGAGTACGAGGACTACCAAGAGCTCGAGACCATCAATTCCATGACGCCGATTTGGAAGAAGCGCAGCTCCGACGTGGAGCAGAAGGACTACAACGAGTTCTATAAGTCCACGTTCCACGATTTTGACGATCCCGCCCGTACCATTAGCTTCCATGCCGAGGGCACGCTCGAGTACGACGCCCTGCTGTTTGTCCCGGGCCGCGCACCGTTCGATCTGTACAGCAAGGATTACGAGAAGGGCTTGTCGCTCTACAGCTCCAACGTGCTGATCATGGAGAAGTGCGACGACCTGCTGCCCGACTACTACAACTTTGTGCGCGGCGTCGTGGACTCTGCCGACGTGACGCTCAACATTTCGCGCGAGACGCTGCAGCAGAACCGTCAGCTTAAGGCTATCGCCAAGCGCGTTGAGAAGAAGATTACCGCCGACCTCGAGGACATGCGTGACAACGACCGCGAGGCCTACGAGAAGTTCTTTGAGAACTTTGGCCGCGGCCTTAAGTACGGCATCTACTCGAGCTATGGCATGAAGGCCGATGAGCTCGCCGACCTGCTGCTGTTCTGGTCTGCCAAGGAGCAGAAGATGATCACTCTGGCCGAGTATGCCAAGGGCATGCCCGAGGACCAGAAGGCCATTTACTACGCTGCCGGCGACTCGCGTGAGCGCCTGGTCAAGATGCCCGTGGTGAAGGGCGTGCTCGATCGCGGCTACGACGTGCTGCTGCTGACGCAGGATGTGGACGAGTTCACCTTCCAGGCCATGCGCGAGTACGTGGCCGCCGATATGCCCAAGGTCTACGAGGATGACGCTGCTCGCGAGGCAGCCGAGAAGGCCGTGGCCGATGGTGCCGAGCCCGATGTCGAGGATCGTCATCTGGAGCTCAAGAACGTCGCGACTGGCGATCTTGATCTGGCGACCGAGGACGAGAAGAAGGAGGCCGAGGACGCCACCAAGGAAAACGAGGACCTCTTTAGCGCTATGAAGGAGGCGCTCGGTGACAAGGTCGAGAAAGTTGCCGTCTCAGCGCGCCTGACCGATGCCCCCGCTTGCATCACCACCGAGGGCCCGCTTTCGCTCGAGATGGAGAAGGTGCTCCAGAAGGGACCCGAGGGTGCGCCCGACGGCATGCCCAAGAGCCAGCGCGTGCTCGAGCTCAACGCCAAGCACCCGGTCTTTGACAAGCTTGTCGCTGCCCAGAAGGCAGGCGACGCCGACAAGATCAAGCAGTACTCCGGTCTGCTCTATGACCAGGCTCTGCTGGTCGAGGGCATCCTCCCCGAGGATCCCGTTGCCTTCGCGGCGGCTGTCTGCGAGCTTATGTAACTAGGGGGTTACGCGGTTCTACGAACCGCGTAACCACTCGACGCTGCAAGCCCGCCAGAG
>CABTZM010000098.1 GCA_902489295.1 uncultured Collinsella sp. | reverse complement strand
GTATTGCCAGCCGGGGGTGTAGTACGAGAGGGTCTGAAGATACTCGTAGCCCCATCCCGAGAGGCGTTCGCCCGGGTTGCCGTCTTGGAACCCCTCGTTGTTGACAAGCCAGCCAACGCGGACCGTTTTGACCTGCTGGTCGGTATCTGCGGCACGGGCCGGTGCGGGCGTGACGGCGCTCAGCACGGTAAGGGCAGTAAGCACGATGGCCAGGGCGCGATATATAGTTGAACGAAGGACGGCGAAAGACTTCACAAGCAATCCTAACGAATCGAGGCAATACCACGTAAGGATACCAGCTCAGCCGCCCCATCCGACCTTCATGCGTTAAACGGTCAATCGCTTACACCCGGCAGATGGGGACGTTCCTTTCCTGCCGGCAGTTGGGGACAGTCCCTTTCTGCCGGCATAAAAGGAACGTCCCCATCTGCCGGATGTGGGACAATACCGAGCGAACGTGATTGATTGTCCGCGAAAGGGGTCGCGATGAAAAAGCTGAGGACGCTTGCCGATGTGTTGCGCCAGGCCGGGTTTGTGCGCATTACGGGTCTGTTCCTTCTTTTCTATCTGCTTTGCTCAACGGCCGTCTGGCTGTCCGAGCCCACGACCCTCACCTTTGGCGACGGGCTCTGGTTTAGCTTTGAGACCGTGTCGACCATCGGCTTTGGCGATATTCCGGCCGAGACGCCGGTTGCCCGCGTCATCACGGTCGTCTTGAGCGTCATTAGCATCTTCTACATCGCTATGCTCACGGGTGTTGCGGTGAGCTACTGCAATACGCTCATCAAGATGCGCCAAAAGGACACCATGGCGCGTTTTATGGACGACTTGGAGCATTTGGAAGAGCTCGACCGCGATGAGCTCGCCGACCTGTCGCGTCGCGTGCGCGAGTACCGCCGTCGGCAGCGCTAGGGCAAGCGTATCGCGCAGCAAGGGGGATTGCATATGAACATCACGGTGTACCTGGGCGCGAGCGTCGGTAGCGACCCGGCGTTTTTGCCTGCGGTGCAAGAGCTCGGCACATGGATTGGCGCCAACGGTCACGCGCTGGTGTACGGTGGGTCCAAGTCGGGCTTGATGGGCGCGCTTGCCGATAGCGTCCTCGATGCCGGCGGCCACGTGACGGGCGTGGAGCCGAGCTTTTTTATCGAGGCCGAGTTTCAGCACGATGGCATCGACGACCTCATCGTGACGAGCGATATGGCCGAGCGTAAGGCAAAGATGATCGAGCTCGGCGACGCGTTTATCGCTTTCCCGGGTGGCACGGGCACGCTCGAGGAGATTGCCGAGGTTATGTCCGCGGTGTCGCTGGGACACCTCAACGCGCCGTGCATCCTGTATAACCTGGACGGTTATTGCAACGACCTGAAGGCTTTGCTCGAGCATATGATTGACAAGGGGCTTTCGAGCCCGCGTCGTCAACAGGGCATTTACTTTGCCGAGGACTTGCGCGAAATCGCGTCAATTATCGGTTGCTAGACAGCGAATTCGTCACACGCGGCGCCCAACGGTGTTGTTAACGGCGCAGATGGTTGGCGCGCTCAGGCCGTGTCCGCTCTACAATAAAACGTATTTCTGTCGACTTTGACCACGGGAGGACCCGATGGACAACCTTGCAAAACCTAAAAACCGAGCGCTGTTCCTCATTAGCGTAGCCGTGACTGGCGCGCTCGCCGGTGCTGCGGTCTGGCTGTTCTTTTTTGCGATGGAGCACGGCATCGATTTCTTTTGGACCGAGATTCCGCACATGCTGGGTGCTGCTTCGCCCGAGCTTGCCAGTGGTCCCTTCGGTTGCCTACCGTATCCGTTTTTCGTCTGCCTGCTGGGCGGCCTGCTCATCGGTCTGTACGAAAAGTTGACCGGCACCAAGACCGACGACCTCAACCAGGTGATGGCCAAGGTCAAACAAGACGGGCGCTACCCGTACGATAGCCTGGGCAAGCTGTCGATTGCGGCATTGCTGCCGCTGCTGTTTGGCGGAAGCATTGGTCCCGAGGCCGGTCTGACCGGCGTTATCGCAGGCCTGTGCAGCTGGGTCGGCGACCGCATGCGGCGCTTTGGTGCCGAGTTTAGGGAGCTCACGCTGCTGGGCACCCAGGCTGCCCTGACGGCGCTCTTTACCGCACCCGTCTTTGGTTTTGTGGCGCCGCTCGCCGGCAGCGCCGACGGCCAGGATGATTCGTCCGACGAGATCACGATCAAACTGCCCAAGGCACAAAAGACCGTGGTCTACGGCATTGCGATTGCCGGTGGCCTGGGTACCTACCTGCTGCTTGGCCAGCTTATGGGCGGCGGCATGGGCATGCCGCGGTTTGAGGCTGCCGAGATGGGCAGCTTGGAACTGACGTGGCTCATTCCTCTGACGCTGGTCGGCATGGTCTGCGGTTGGCTGTTCTTTGTCTCGGAGCATGCAAGCGAGGCGTTGGCCCATGCCATTGGGGAGCGCCCCGTCGTCAAGGCCATGCTGGCTGGTCTGGTGCTCGCGGCTTGTGGCACGGTTCTGCCCTTCACCATGTTTGCCGGCGAGACGCAGGCAGATGTGCTCATGGAGACCTACCTCACCATCCCCGCCGGCGTGCTTATCGCGACCGGTCTGGTCAAGGCCATGCTGACGCCCGCCCTTATCAACCTGGGCTGGCGCGGCGGCCATTTCTTCCCCGTGATCTTCTCAGGCGTGAGCCTGGGCTACGGTTTCGCGCTGCTCACGGGTGCCGATCCGGTCTTTTGCGTCGCCGTCTGCACCGCCTCGACGATGGGTGCCGTTATGCGTCAGCCCGTCATGGTCGTGGGCCTGCTGCTTATGTGCTTCCCGCTCAAGGGCATCGTCGCCATGATCATCGCCGCCGTCATCGCCGCTGGCATTCCGCTGCCCAAGCCGCTGCGCAAGTAGCAGACTGCCCGTTGCGGCTTGTCTCATAACCCGTTTTGAAAGAAGCCGCGCGAGACCGTATGTCTACGGCCTCGCGCGGCTGTTATTTAGAGCTTCTTCAGCACGATTGCGATGGTGTTGAGATACTCGAGTGCGCCCGCTTCAACGGCAGCGCGGTCGCCCGCTGCGTACTCGTTGTCGCAAACGAGCCAGTCTGCCCATGCCTCGTTGGTGCAGAGCATGGGTTGCATCGAGACTATCTCGACGCCGGGGGTCGGTTCGATCATGGCGCGCCACCAGGCTATGTCGTGCATATAGTCGAGCTGCTCGGGTGTCCAGGATTTGAGCAGGCAATCGGGCAGATTGTCGTGACAGTCGCGGACCATGCCGGGAATGCTCAGGTAAAGCATGCCCCCGCGCTTTACGTAGGGGAGCAGACGCTCGCCCAGATAATGCGGGTCGCGACCGTAGTAGTTGTACGAGTCGATGCTCACGACCGCATCAAAAAAGTCATGCTCAAATGGCAGCCCTTGCGAGGCGTCCGCTTTAACAGGGTGAATGGTGTTGCGGGAAATACCGAGTGAATCGAAGAACGCGCGGTTCTCCTTGGGGTCGCTCCACAGATCGACGGCGTAGGTGTCAAACCCGTATTCGCGGACAAGCAGGGCGCTGGTGATGCCGGTGCCCGACCCAAGGTCGCAGACGCGAGCGCCGCGGGGAATACTTGCATCGCAAAGGAGTTCCTCACAGAGTTTGAGAGGATTGGGTCCCATAATCTTAGAGCGCACGAGTGCCGTATCGAAGCTGTTGGCTTTTGGGAAGGTTTGGGATTCCTTGGATTGCATTGTTCTTTCCTATCAGGTGCAAATTGGCAGATGACGGAGGCGGAACGGCACAACAAACCACGGCCGTTAGGCGGCCGTTTTCATGGTTCTATGCGATTGACCGTTCCCTAAAGAACAATGACCAAAAAGACATCCCCTTGGATGATCGAGGTTGGGCCAAGGCCCGTGACGCCTTCATTGTAGGACGTTGTGCACGGGCCGGGGACATGTCATTTGTCATATATTCGTATTTGCTGGCGACCGATTGCGGCCACGAGTGCGCCGAGGCTTGCGTTCGCTGCGCCTTACTTCCAAATTGCGAGTGCAGCGGTGCCCAGAACGATGAGAAAAAGGCCGGCGGCGCTTCGGCGCGACAGCTTTTCGTTGAAGGCAAGTCGTGCGAACAGCACCGATACGACAATCGATAGCTTGTCGATCTGCACCACGATGCTCACCTGCCCGGCGGCAATGGCGTAGTAATAGAGTAGCCACGATGCACCGGTCGCAATGCCCGATGCTGTGAGAAATGTGAGTTCACGCCGGTCAACGTGCGCTACCTGCCCCAGTTTTCCCTTGGCTGCCACGATTGCCCACGCCATAACCAGTACCACACAGGTGCGGATTGCCGTGGCCAGGTTTGACTCGACTCCTTCGATGCCAACCTTGGCAAGGATGGACGTGAGTGCCGCGAAAACGGCGGCGCCGATGGCGTAGCCGAGCCAAGTCCGGTCTTGCTTCTGGCCCATGCCAGCTGACTGCCTCTTCTCAATCATCAGGAACGTGCCGAGGGCGATTACGACCGTCCCGATAAGCTTTACGGCCAGATTGCTCGTCTCGCCAAAGAGAACAATGGCGATCAGCGCGGCGAGTACGGTGCTCATCTTGTCGACCGGTACGACCTTATTGACGTCTCCTATGCTGAGCGCCTTAAAGTAGCAGATCCACGAAGCGCCAGTGGCAAGTCCTGAGAGGACGAGGAATAGCCAAGCCTTGGCCGCGATGCTGCCAATGGTCCCGATGGATCCAGAAATGCCCGTCATTACCCAGGCAAATACGAGCACCACGCAGGTGCGGATGGCGGTGGCGATATCGGAATCGGTGTGTTTGATGCCGCATTTGGCCAGGATAGATGTGATGCCGGCAAAGAATGCCGATGCAAACGCTGCAACAACCCACGACACGGGTGCGGCGCCTCCTCAAGAACGACCACGCCAAGTCTACGGCGCTCGTCCGATGATACCGCTTGCGGCTACAGGTCGCGTGCTCGATAGATCTTGGTGCTGACGGTGCAGCTGATTGCAAATAGCGCGAACGCAAGGACGGCTATGCCGGCGCACAGACATCCGATGACGGCGGGATCGGGATTTGCCCCGGCAAATGACATGAGCCAGATGCTGATGGGGTTGGAGGAGCTCAGCATTGCCATGGTGCCGCAGCCAAGCAGGGCAAACAGGCCGACGGATAGGCGCAGCGCCTCCATATGGCCAAATCGAAAGAAAATCGGCTGTGCCAAAAACACCATCATGAGGGAGATGAGCATCGATGCCGTCGAGGCGGTTGCGATTTCAAAGACCGTCTGGCCTGTCGAAGGGATGCCCATGTGGTCGAAGAACGGAAGGGCGAGGATGTTCAGAAGCGTAGCCGCGCATGCCATGACGGCCGAGAAGGCAATAATGCACAGGTAGCGTGCGCAGACGATGTCCTTGCGCGAAAACGGCAGCGTTGCCCGATAGCGCTCCCAACCGTTTTGTTTATCGTAGCCAGCCAGCGAGTTCATGATTATGATGGGCGACATGGCGCTGACCGCGCAGGTGCCGGCGCTCATGCCGGAATCGCCGTCTGTCGCGTTGGCAAGGGTCAGCACGACGAATATGAACAGGCCGACGCCGGCGATGCTCGGGAGAAACGAACGCATGATAGCGGTCTCGGACATAAAGGCGCGTTTCATTTGGAGGCTCCTTTCAGCGTAAGGCGCAGGTAGTCATCGATGGAAATCCGGTCACAGGGAATCTCGGGAAAGGCCTCGAGTGCTTCGCGGCGATTGGGGACCAGCACGTCAACGCTGTAGGCATGACGGGTGGCACGGGCGCCTTCGACGCAAGCCATCAGCTCGGCAGCTTGCGCCTGGGTACAGTGGGCAATGCCGGCGCGGTCGGTAATGTCCTCGCGCGGCAAATCGAACACAATCGAGCCGTTATCGATGCAGACGACGCGGTCGGCGGCACGTTCAAGGTCGGAGGTGATGTGGCTCGAGAACAATACGCCGTGCTGTCCGTCGGCGACAAAGGAGAGCAGTTCGTCGAGCAGCTCCTCGCGTGCCATGGGATCGAGGCCAGCTGTGGCTTCGTCCAAGATGAGCAGCTCGGCCTTGTGGCTGAGCGCACACGCGAGCTGCAGCTTCATGCCCATACCGCGGGAGAGGTCCTTGACCTTTGCCTTGAGTTCCAAGCCAAATCGATCGATGAGGTCTGCGAACGTGCCATGGTTCCACGTGGGGTATGCGGGGCTAACAAGCGCTTCGACCTCCGCCACCTTGAGTGTGGAAGGGAAGGGGCACGTGTCCAGCACGAGTCCGATGCGCGAGCGCATGCGGCGCTGGAGCTCATCGGGCGCACTGGCATCGCAGCGCTGCCCAAATAGACATACCTCGCCGGCATCGAGCTTTATGAGGCCGAGCGCGGCGCGGATGGTCGTTGTCTTGCCGGCACCGTTTGCGCCCACAAAGCCAACAATCTGGCCGGGCTCTACGGCAAGTGTGACATCGCGCAACGAAAAGCGGTCGCTCACCCGGCGCGAGACGGCTTTGAGTTCTAACAGGTTTTGCATGGTATAGCCTTTCTTGCAGATGGCTACTGCATGGTTTCGGGAGCTACCAGGTCGAGCATCTCGTGCAACTTGACGCGCGTGACGCCCAGGGCTTCTGCCTGTGTCGCTGCCTGTGCAAGCAGCTCTTCGACATGGCAGAGCTGGTTTTCGCGCAAGAGCTCTTGGTTGCCCTCGGCGACAAAGCAGCCTTTGCCCTGCACGGTACAGATAAACCCGAGCTGCTCCAAGTCGGCATAGGCACGCTTGGTGGTGATGACGCTCACGCCCAGGTCGCTGGCGAGCGCGCGGATACTCGGGAGTTTGGCTCCCGCGGCGAGTGCACCCGATAGGATCTGTGCCTTGACCTGTGAGGATATCTGCTCGTAGATGGGCTTGTCGCTCGAATTGGATAGGATGATGTCCACAGCGGCTCCTTAGCTGATGGGCTACACGTGTATATAACCGGTAAGCACAGTATATATACACTATGCACAGTTATGCAAGAGGGAAATCAGGATGGCCGGCGACCGTTTGTCTCGATCTGTAACAACAAGACCCGAATTACCCAGCTAGTTGTTACAGATTGAGATGTTGTTTGCCCGCCGGCCCTTTTGTCTCGATCTGTAACATCTGGAGCCGTTTTGGGCGGCTAACTGTTACAGTTCGAGATTTTGTCGGCAGGTCAGTTTGTTTGTCTCAATCTGTAACAGGAAGAGGTTCAAAACCCGTCTAGATGTTACAGATCGAGACAAACTGCTGCGGAGTGCCGCCGCCGACCGGTATCCAAGCTTCGACTGATGAATTTGTCCTGATAGGCGCCCTGTCGCAGCATTTCGCGGCTACAATAGTACGGTTACAACGACGTAATGCACTCAATGCAAGAAAGGATCCGCATGGCAAGCCTGTCGGATGAAATCTCGTCGCGCCGCACATTCGCGATCATCAGCCACCCGGACGCCGGTAAGACCACGCTTACCGAGAAGCTGCTGCTCTATACCGGCAGCATCCAGACCGCCGGCTCGGTCAAGGGCAAGAGCTCGGCCAAGCACGCCGTCTCGGACTGGATGGACATCGAGAAGGAGCGCGGCATCTCCGTCACCTCCTCGGTGCTGCAGTTCACCTACAACGGCGCC
>CABTZM010000097.1 GCA_902489295.1 uncultured Collinsella sp. | reverse complement strand
TGAACGAAAAGGGCGCCCCGCCGCGCATGCGGCGCGGCCCCCATACCCCGCGATGCAACGGTTTCGAAAAATCGCTCCCGAACCCGAAGCCCCCGGAATCAAGCCGCTATTTTCCCAAGTTGGGATGGAGCAGCGAAGGCGCGGCCCCGAGCAGCATCTTGGTGTAGGGGTCCTGAGGGTGCTGGAAGACCTGCTTGGCCTCGCCCTGCTCGACGATCTTGCCGCCATTCATAACGATGATGTCGTCAGAGATATAGCGGACCGTCTGGATGTCATGGCTGATGAACACCATGGCCAGGCCGAGCTCCTTCTTAAGGTCGGTCAGCAGGTTCAGAATCTGCGCGCGGACCGAAACGTCCAGAGCCGAGGTGGGCTCGTCGGCGATGATGGCATCGGGGTTCAGCGACAGGGCGCGCGCAATTGCGACGCGCTGGCGCTGGCCGCCCGAAAGCTGGCCGGGAAGAACCTCGGCGGCGGAGCTGGGCAGACCGGTGAGCTCCAAGAGCTCCTTGACGCGCTTCTCCTGCTCGGCCTCGGTACCCAGGTTGTGGACGCGCATGGGGTCGAGCAGTTGCTCGCGAACGACCATGCGGGGATTGAGCGCCGTGGCCGGGTTCTGGAACACGACCGAGATGACGCGACCCATGTGGCGACGGTCCTCGGCGGTACGTTTGGTAACGTCCTTGCCCTTAAAGTAGACCTTGCCGCTCGTGGGGGCCTGCAGGCCGCACATGACGTTGGCGGTGGTGGACTTTCCGCAACCGGACTCGCCGACGATGCCGATGGTCTGTCCGGGCATGAGCTTAATCGTTACACCCTGGACGGCGTGAACCAGGTTGGGGTGCAGAATCGAGCCGGTACGGGTCCTAAAGGTGACGTGGACGTCATCAAGGAAGATGATCGGCTCGACGCCGTTGACTGCGGTCTCGCTCATCTACATCACCTCCGCGTGAGGGGTCAAACCATTTGCCTTGAGCACCTCGTCGGGGAGCTCGGAATAGAAGTGCTCGGTGCCGGGCACGCGCTTGAAGACCGGACGGGTGTCCAGGCCAATGCGCGGATGGCTCGAGCGGGGTGCGAAGCGATCGCCCTTGGGGAAATCGCGCGGGCTCGGAACGGCGCCGGGCACCTGGTGCAGGCGGCCCGAACCGCTCTCGATGGACAGGACGGAACCCAGAAGGCCGCGGGTGTACTCGTGAATCGGGTTGGTGAGCAGCTCCTTGGTGGGCGCCTGCTCGATAACCTGGCCGGCGTACATAACCGTGATGTTATGAGCGACCTCGGCGACCAGTGCCAGGTCGTGCGAAACGAAGATCATGGCAAAGCCGAGCTTGGCCTGAAGATCGTTAAGCAGCTTGATGACCTGCTTCTGGACGGTAACGTCCAGAGCGGTCGTGGGCTCGTCGCAGATGACCAGTTTGGGGTCGCGGGTAAGGGCCATAGCGATCAGAACGCGCTGACGCTGGCCGCCGGAAAGCTCGTGCGGATAGCTCTCGAGCGTGCGCTTGGGATCGAGGCCGACGAGCTCCAGGAGCTCCTCGGCGCTGCGGGTTCCGCCGCGCTTGGTGAGCTGCTTCATCTGGGCAGAGATGAGCATGGAGGGGTTGAGCGAGGACAGGGCGTCCTGATAGACCATGGCGATATCGGTACCGCGCAGGCCGAACCACTCCTTCTTGCTCATCTTGAGCAGGTCGCGGCCCTCCCAGAGAACCTCACCGGAAAGATGCTCGTCATCGTCGGTCAGGCCCATGATGGCCAGCGTGGTGATGGACTTACCGCAGCCGGACTCGCCCACCAGGCCCATGGTCTGGCCAGGACGGACATCAAAGTTGACATGATCGACGACGTTGATATCACCGTGGTGCTCAAACTGGATGCAGAAATCACGGACCGAAAGGATCGGCTCAACGGACTCATCGGGCACATGGCGGTCGTTACGCTTGAGCTCGACATCGCGCAGGGCGCCAAGACGGGCGGACAGGGACTGAGCCTGCTCCTTGTAAGCGCGAACGGGGTCGGAGACCAGCAGGTCGGCCTCGCGGCGCTTGGAGGAATCGGTCGGATCCAGGGCGGCGGAGGGAGCAGCGGCCATGGCGTCGGTAATGCCCTCGGAGAGGATGTTGAGCGCCAGGCAGGTGATCATGATAGCCAGACCCGGGAACAGCGCCTGCCACCAACGGCCAGCGAGCACGCCACCGCGGGCGTCGGCGAGGATGTTGCCCCAGGTAGCGGTGGGCTCCTGGATACCAGCGCCGATAAAGGTCAGCGAGGCCTCGAAGATGATGGCGTCGGCGACCAGGGTAACGGTGAAGACCATGATCGGGGCGATGCAGTTACGCAGAACATGCTTGATCAAAATCCACGGAGCCTTGGCGCCGGAAACGATGACCGCGCGGACATAGTCCTCGCCGTACTCGGACACGATGTTGGCGCGCACGATACGGGCAATCTGCGGAGTGTACATAAAGCCAATGGCGAAGATGATCGACGGCACGGAATTGCCCAGGATGGAGACGAAGACGGCAGCGAGGGCGATGCCCGGGATGGACATGATGATGTCCAGGATGCGCATGATCGCCTCGGAAACGGACTTGCGCGAAACCGCCGCGAGGGCGCCCACGACCGAGCCGCAGACCAGAGCCATGGCAGTAGCACCGAAGCCGATGATCAGCGAGTAACGACCACCGTAGAGCATACGCGACAGGATGTCGCGGCCCTTATCGTCGGTACCGAAGATAAATCCATTGCCGGGAGCCTGGCGAGCAGTGAAAATCTCGACCGGGCTATAGGGGGCAAGAAGGGGCGCCAGAATCGCGGTCAGGGCGACCAACACCAGCACGACGGCGGCAATCTTAGAAGACAGCGTCATCTTCTTCCAGCCACCGAGCTTGAGCCCCTTGGAGGCAGCCTTCTCGAGCTGCTCGGTTTGCTTCTCTCGAATCTTTACCATAATCTACACCGTCCTGATGCGCGGGTTGATGAGCAGGTAGAGCATGTCAACCACGATGTTGATGATGATGAAGGCAAGAGCAACGACGATGACGACGCCCTGAACCAGGTTCGCCTCGTTGCCCTGAACGCCCTGCAGAATCGCAGTACCCATGCCGGGGAGGTTGAAGATGACCTCGATGACGACGGCGCCGCCCATAAGGTAACCGATCTTAAGACCGAGGGTGGTGACCGGGGTGATCAGCGCGTTGCGCAAAACGTTGATGCCGACGACGACCTTCTCGGGAACGCCGGCGCCACGGGCCATGCGGACGTAGTCCTTGTCGAGCTCCTCAACCATGGCCGTACGCACGATACGAGTCATCTGGCCCGTCAGCGGGAATGCCAGAGCGATAGCGGGCATGATCATACGTCCCAGATAGCCAGCCGGGTTGGTGGTGAAGTGAGGCAGAGCACCGGATGCCGGGAGCACCTTAAGGTAGGAAGAGAACAGCAGAATCAACAGAACGGCAAGCCAGAACGACGGGGTTGCCAAGCCGGCGATGGAAAAGACGCGGATCACTTGGTCCGGCCATTTATCGCGATACAGTGCCGCGATGACGCCGAGCAAAAACGAGACGACCGCGCCGATGGCAAGACCGATGAAGGTCAGCTGCATCGTGACGGGCAGGGCCGCGGAGATGCGCTTGGCAACGGAGTTGCGAGCAGCACCATAGGTGCCCATGTCACCATGGATCAGATCGCCCATGTAGCGCACGTAGCGCACGGGCCAGGGGTCGTCCAGACCATACTTCTCATGGTACTCGGCAACCGCCTCGGGCGAGGCACCGTCACCCAACGCCGTATAGGCGGGGTCGGTCTTGGAGAACGACATAAGGAAGAACACCAGGACGGTGACGCCCAATGCCATGATCGGCAGCGCCACGAGACGCCTTCCAATCAAACGTAGAAAGTTGTTCACGTTCTCTCCCCTTTCTTTTGTCGGTAGGACCAACTGGTATATGAGTATGGATACTCATTACAAGACCCGAGCGACATCGAGGCCGCCCGGGTCTTTGTTTCAACTATGAGGACGTTGCCTTACGACCGACGCCCCACATATGACTCAAACGAGTCTTAGGCCTTGACGGTCGCGACGCCCCTGAAGGACATGCTCGTCGTGCCGATGCCCTTGAAGCCATCGAGGGCCTCGCCGTTGGGCGCGGTAGACGGATCGTCCCAGGAAGCGGAGACGGTCTTGACGTGGACAACGGGGTACAGAACAGCGTTGTCGGCGATGATGTCGAAGCACTCGTTCCACTTCTTCTGCTGCTCGTCGCCCTCGGCGGCAAGAGCCTCGTCCATGAGACCGTGGAGCTTCTCCCACTCAGCGGACTCCTTCCACGGGCAACGGGTCTGCATCCAGACGTTGTCGCCGTACCACCAGTTGAGCAGCAGGTCGGGGTCAGCGCCGAAGCAGGACGGATCGCCAGGGGCAAGGAGGATATCGTAGGCCTCGCCGCCGTCGATGGCAGCGTAGGTGGCCGGCGAGGTATCGGTCTGGATGGTCACCTCGAAGCCGAGAGCGTCGAGGTCGTTCTTGACCTGGGCGGCCATGCCCTTAATCTGCTCGTTGTCGGTGGTGCGCAGGGTGATGGCACCCGGGGTGATGCCGGACTCCTCGATGAGCTTCTTGGCCTTCTTGGCGTCGGTCTTGTACACCGTGGAAGCCTCATGATAGTTGGTGAAGCTCTTGGGCAGGTAGCAGCTGGCAGCGGTGGCAAGGCCGGCGAAGGTGTTGGTGATCATCTTCTCGGTGTCGAGCGCGTACATGACGGCCTGACGGACCTTGACGTTGTTCCAAGGCTCCTTGGCGACGTTGAACATGATGAAGCGGGTGCCGAAGCCCTGGACGTTGTCGATCTTGCAGCCAGCGCTCTCGAGCTGGTCGACGGCGTCAGCGGTGACGAGCTCCATAACGAGCGTGGAGCCTTCCTGCTGGGCGGTAACGCGAGCGGTGGGGTCGGTCAGGATGCTGTACTGGATCTTCTTATCCTCGGCAGCATACTCACCGTTGTACTCGGGGTTGGGAACCAGGGTGATCTCGGTATCGGAGATAGAGTCGTACATCCAGGGGCCGGAACCGATCGGCTGCTTGGCGCGATCCTCCTCGGACTGAGTAGCCGGGGTAACACGGATGATGGCCAGACGATCCTTGAGCAGGGAGAAGTTGGGGACCTTGGTCTTGACCGTTACAGTGCTGGCATCCTTGGCCTCGATGGACTCGAAGGGCTGGAAGAACGGAGCATAGGTAGCGGAAGCAGCGCAAGCGGTGTAGGAAGCGACGACGTCGTCAGCAGTGACCTCGGTACCATCGGAGAACTTGGCGCCCTTGCGGATGGTGACCTCGAAGGTAGTGTCGTCCACGGACTTGGGATCGTCGGTGGCGAGCTCGTTGAAGGTGCTGTAGTCGTGGTAATCGATGCCGTAGAGACCCTCGACGACGTGCCAGTTAGCACCCAGGCCCACAGCGGAGCCGGTGCTGGCGGGATCGAAGCTGGACGGAGCGTAAGCGGAACCAGCGGTAATCACACCGCCGCCACGGTTGGCGGAATCGGCGGAACCGGAAGCGGAACCCTCGTCGTTGGAGCTGCCACCGCAGCCGGTGAGACCAAGCCCTGCGACAGCAGCGACGCTGCCGGTGAGGCCGAGGAACGAACGCCTGGACATACCCTTGTTGATGATGGCCATGTCTTCTCCTATCAATAGAGAATCTTACCCGGGAGCACCTAGACGTGCCCCCGCGCAACTTGCGGACGATATATACCTTACCTACCGACGAACCCAACTGAGGTGCCGCGCTCGGCGACCGATACATACATACGCTTGAACGGTATTTACTACCGTTCACCGAATTCATTGACAAACGATTCGCCAGACAGTATGTATCGACGAGATGAGATATCAGTCATCGTCAACCCGCAGGATAGCAGGGTTGTTCACCATGGCTAGTCAAACGTTTTAGCGTTAATAAAACCCGAAATCGACAGGTAATCGCCGCGAAATAAATGATTGAAAATCGGCCAATCATGTATATCAGTTGTTTAGAAGCACGTTTAGTTTTCGGAACGGTTGGCCGATGCCTGGGCGCGTTCGGCATTCCATGCAACAAGTGCCTCGTGGACCGCTTTGGCGACATCGGCCGGAACGCCTCGAACTTCCGCGATCTCTTGCTCGCTCGCCGCGCGCAAACGCTTCATCGAGCCAAAATGGCGCATAAGGGCACGTTTTCTGGTGGGTCCCACGCCTGGAACGTCATCGAGTACCGAAACCGTCATGGCTTTATCGCGCAATTCGCGATGGAACGTGATGGCAAAACGGTGCGATTCATCGCGCACCTGTTTGATTAGATAGAGCGACGCGGACCCGGTCGGAAGCACGACTGGAGTCTCGTCCCAAGGCACGAAAACCTCCTCATCGGCCTTTGCCAAGCCACAAACTGGTATATCGAGCCCAAGAGCCTCAAGTTGCTTGATCGCAGCGGTCAATTGCGGCTTACCGCCATCGACAACGAGCAAATCGGGGCGCGATCCAAAGCGCTCGTCGGCCATGCGCTCGGGAGCATAGCGTCGTCCCAAAACCTCGGACATCGACACGAAGTCGTTTGCCTCGTCCAATTCGGCCTGAATTTTAAAACGACGGTACTGGCTCTTGTCGGCGCGCCCGTTGGTAAACACCACCATCGAGGCGACGGTAAAGGTTCCGTGCAGCGTCGAGATATCGAAGCACTCGATACGCATCGGCGGCGATGGCAGCGCCAGCGCGCTTTCGAGCTCCAGGAGCGCTTGATTGGTGCGGTCGTCAGCGTACCCCGTTCGCATCATGTAGCGCATGAGGGCATGGCGCGCATTTTTGGATGCCATATCGAGTAGACGGTGCTTTTCGCCACGCTGCGGCCTATGGAGATGGCAGGAACGCTCGCGCTTGCCCGCAAGCCACTCCCCCAGCGTCTCTGCATCCTCAAGCTCGACAGAGAGGTTTATCTCAGCTGGAATATCAGCCGTCTCGTCGTAATAGCGCTTAAGAAAGCCCGACTGGAGCTCTTCCTCGTCAACATCAAGACCCTTGTCGAGAATGAACTCGCAGGTGCGAACTGTTCGGCCCTCGCGAACGACGAAGACGCAAGCGGCGGAGATGGTCTCCTCGCGATAGAAACCGATGACATCGATATCGACACTGGAGGGAAAAACGACTTGCTGACGATCGTCCAGACCCCTGATGACCTCCAAACGACGTTTGACGCGTGCCGCGCGCTCAAAGTCGAGCGCCTCGGCGGCATCCGTCATCTCGGAGGTCAGCTCATCGACGACATCCTTGCGATGGCCCGACAAAAAGCGCTCGACACGCTTGACGTTCTTGGCATAGTCTGCCGGGGAAATCGCGCCGACACACGCACCCGGGCCGCGCCCGACATGGTAGTCAAAGCAGGGACGCCCGTTTTGCGCGCAAATCATATTGACGATGTCTTCCTCGCCCTTGTGGGACTCAACGATACGGCGACAACGACGCCACTCCGCACAGGATGCGGAGCAGATGGGAATAACCTTGCGCAGCGTATCTATCGTCTCACGTGCCGCACGGCTATCGGTATAGGGTCCAAAATAGCGCGTTCCCGGCTTATGACGCTCACGCGTATATTTGATAGCGGGATACAGGTCGCCCTTTGTAATGGCGATAAAGGGGTAGCTCTTGTCATCCTTGAGGTCGACG
>CABTZM010000096.1 GCA_902489295.1 uncultured Collinsella sp. | reverse complement strand
AAGGAAAGCACTTAATGTGCTTTCCGTCTTGCGCAGGACTGTCCGAGCAGCAGACTTAACTGCCGACCGCCTCGCCCAGTTTCCTTATTGCGGCTGTTTGCCGATGTATGCGAGGATGCCGCCGTCCACGTACAGAATGTGCCCGTTGACGAAGTTCGATGCGTCGGAAGCCAGGAACACGGCGGGGCCCTTCAGGTCCTCGGGCGTGCCCCAACGGGCGGCCGGCGTCTTGGCAATGATGAACTGGTCAAACGGGTGGCGGCTGCCGTCGGGCTGCGTCTCGCGCAGCGGTGCGGTCTGCGGCGTGGCGATGTAGCCGGGCCCAATGCCGTTGCACTGGATATTGGCCTCGCCAAACTCGGAGCAGATGTTCTTGGTGAGCATCTTGAGTCCGCCCTTGGCGGCGGCGTAGCCAGCGATGGTTTCGCGGCCCAGCTCGCTCATCATGGAGCAGATATTGATGATCTTGCCGTGACCCTTGGCGATCATGCCCGGCAGGCAGGCCTTGGACACGATAAACGGGGCATTGAGGTCGATGTCGACGACGCGACGGAAGTCCTCGGCGCTCATGTCGAGCATAGGGGTGCGCTGGATGACGCCGGCGTTGTTGACCAGAATGTCGGGCGTGGTGCCAAAATCGGCCTCGATCTTGGCGATGAGCTCGGCGACGACGGCCTCGTCGGTGACGTCGGCAACATAGCCGTGAGCATCAAAGCCCAGCTCGCGGTAGTGCTTCTCGGCCTCGGCGACCTTGTTGGCGTGACGGGCGTTAAAGGCGATCCTGGCGCCGGCTTCGCCGAGTGCCTCGGCCATGGCCATGCCGATGCCATAGGTGGCGCCGGTCACGAGCGCGACCTTGCCGTCCAGGCGGAAGCTGTCCATAAGATCAGACATAGCAATCCTTCCAAAAGAAACGTTCATCTATATAAGTCTTGCTTTTCGTACAAGCTCAGTATATGTGAAGTAGGGTAATAAACCCTCCCATTCTCCGAAAAATAGGTGAACGTTCACTTTTAAAAGGTAAACGGTGAACTCGCCCTGCTGTGCGGACGGCACGATTGTCCTGATCGAGGAGGGCAAGCTCGAGAGACAAGTGAGCATGGGCTGCCCGTTGGCCCCGCGCGTAGTGCTACTTTTCAAATGTGGCGCGCACAAAGTGCCGGGCGAATAGCGTGGGCGATGTCGATGACGTGGCCCAAAATCAGTGTCGAGATAGCGGTGGTCACGTCAGAGCCGCCTAAGTTGTGCATGGGTACCAGCGCCCCCATTTCACCGCAACTGAGGGTATGGGGGATGCGATAGTATTACGTGATGAGATTCGAAAAACCGTGAGCTTCATCCGAGGGCTTTATGGAACAACATCAGCTTTATCAGAGCCTGCAAGATCAGGCATACAACGCATTGCGCTCCAAGATCATCTATGCCGAGCTCAAACCCGGCACACGTCTTTCGGCGATTGGTCTGGAAAAGGAGACGGGAATCGGGCGCACGCCCATTCGCGAGTCCTTTGTACGCCTGCGCGAGCAAGAGCTGGTGGAAACGCGTCCCAAAAGCGGCACCTACGTCTCTAAGATCAGCATGGAACGCGCCGAGAACGCCTGTTTCTTGCGCGAGAAACTCGAGAGAAGCGTGCTCATTAAATGCTGCTCTGCCGCCACGCCCGAGCAAAAGCATCGGCTCGAGCAGATTCTTGCCGAGTCCGAGTCACTCGATCATCGTGAAACGCGTCGCTTTTTCGATCTGGACAACCTGTTCCATGAGACGTGTTTTGAGATTGCTGGCCGCCACATGTTGTGGGATTGGATGAAGAGCGTCAACACGCATTTTGAGCGATACAACTGGTTGCGTATGGTGTCGCAGGATCTGGATTGGGAGCCGATTCGTCGGCAGCATCGCCGGATTCTCGAGGCCATTAAAAAGGGCGATACCGACACGGCGAGCTACCTGGCAGAGACGCACCTGCATCTGATGCCCGAGGAGCAGGGCCCGGTTATCGCCTTGCATCCCGACTATTTCGAGCTGTCCAAAGACTCTGCCATCTAACTCGTTCCCTACATTAGTTGCGGTGAAATAGGGACTGTTTTGCGGTTTTGGCGGCGTAAACAGTCCGTATTTCACCGCAAGTGCCGGGGCGCTGCTGGAGCACGAAAAGGCTGCGGCGCCGTTTGGAGGAAAAGACCGGAAGCAAGGGTCCATTCCTCCAGACGGTGCCGCAGCTGTTTTGGTGGACTGGATTATGTTGAGTCGGTTGATTGACCGGGAAAGCAAAGCGGCTCGGGGGCGTGTCGCTTCCGTCACGTTCTATCAGCATACAAGACGGTTTCGGTTCTTGTTTGTGACGGAAACAGCGCGCTTCCGAGCCGCTTTAAAAGAAAGGGGGCGAGGTCTAGGACACGCCCCCTTTCACGATAGAGAGCTAAACCTAGCCGCGGACCTTCTTGACGACGTCCATGGCCTCGCGGGCGATCTGCTCGACCTTAGAAAAGTCGCCGTCGGCGAACAGGGCCGGCTTGACCATCCAGGTGCCACCACAGGCGATGATGGCGCTGGAGCTCAGGTACTCCTCGACGTTGGCGGTGCTCACGCCGCCGGTGGGCATAAAGCGATGACCGACAAACGGAGCGGCGAGGGCCTTGATGGTGTTCAGGCCACCATACTGAGCCGCAGGGAAGAACTTGGTGACCTTGAGGCCCAGGTTCTCGACGGCGGTAACCTCGGAGGGGGTCACGGTGCCAGGAAGGACGGGCAGGTCGATGCCGATGCAGTGCTTTACAACGTCCTCGTTGTAACCCGGGGAGACGATGAACTTGGCACCGGCGGCGCGGGCCTGCTCAACCTGCTCGACGGTCAGGACGGTGCCGGCGCCGACGCACATCTCGGGCTCGGCCTCGGCCATAGCGGCGATGCACTCGGCGGCGCAGGCAGTGCGGAAGGTGACCTCGGCGGACTTCATGCCGGCTGCCATAAGGGCATGGGCGAGCGGTGTGGCGTCCTCGACCTTATCGAGCACGACGACCGGCACGATGCCCAGGGATTCAAGCGTGGTGTAGAACTGATCGAACATAGTGTTCCTTTCGATGTGAGTCGCGCACGGGGGCGTGATTGCCAAAGAAGATTGGCCGTGAGCCGGTTCCGGATTGGTTATCGGAGGCACTGCTTGGGTCACAAGCAATTTCGGAACCGGCTACGAGGCCAGTCGTGAAGGAATGCCAGACAAAACCGGAATGGGACTAAGTGGTTCTACCTGGCTGGAGGAATCGGGGAGCGGGCTGCAGAGGTATGGGTATGGAAAGCTGCAGTCCGCGGAATGGGGAACGAATTAACGGGCGACGCGGGTGCCACCGTCGGCGGCGGATGCCACGGCTGCGATCTCGTCTGCGGTCACCAGGTTGGAATCGCCCTTGATGGTGAGCTTGAGGATCGAGGCCGCAATCGCGTAGTTGACGGCGTCCTGCGGGGCAAAGTCGTTGATGAGGGCATGGACGAGGCCGGCGTTGAAAGCGTCGCCGGCGGCAACGCCCTCGAGCACGTGCACGTCGTGAGCAGGGGAGAACCAGTGCTCGCCGCTCTCGGCGTCAAAGAGCATGCCCATCCAAATGGAGCGCTCGACGCAGGAGATGTTGCGGACGACCGAGGCGACCTTCTTGCAACCGTACTCGGCGCAGATCTGACGGGCCATCTCGACGTAGGTGTCGCGCTCCTCGATGCCGTGGGCAAGGGAGCCGGAGACGCAGGTCATACCGAGGCCGGCAGGAGCGTCCTCGTCGTTGGCAATGCAGATGTCAACGAGCGGCAGGAGTTCCTTCATGGTGGCCTGCGACTTCTCGGGCGACCACATCTTGCCGCGATAGTTCACGTCGCAAACGGTGGTGATGCCCTTGGCGCGGCAGGCGGTGAGGGCATCCTTGCAGGCGGCGGCCATCTCGTCGGAGACGGCGGGCGTCACGCCGGAGAAGTAGAAGACATCGACACCCTTGAGGATCTCGTCCCAGTCAAAGACGTCGCGCTTGGCCATGTTGATGGCAGAGTACTTGCGGTCGTAGACGCAGCCGTTGCCGCGCTGCGAGGCGCCGACCTCAAACACATAGGAACCAAGACGGTCGCCCTGGCGCACGACGCGCGAGGTATCGACGTCGTAGACCTTCAGCGAACGCAGGGCGCACTCGCCCAGACGGTTGGCCGGGACAACGGAGACGTAAGCTGCCTTGTCACCCTGGTAGGCCAGGGAAAGCGCGGTGTTGGCTTCGGCGCCGCCGTAGCGGACATCAAACTCGGTCGCCTGCTCAATGCGCAGATGGTCTTTGGGCGAGAGCCTCATCATGATCTCGCCGAAGGTAAGAACCGTTTTACCCATGGTCGCGTAGCTCCTTTTGTTTGTGCGTACACCTTTGGATATGGCGTTGGCACGGAGGTGCCAAGACGGTAGGGTGCATCTTTGCACCTCCGTGCCAACGCTTGCCGAAATCGGTTTACGAAATCGATTTCGTTTCAGCTTGTAGTATACTCACCTACAACGTTTTGCAACCGAGATTTTTAAAAAAATGCTTAAATGGCTAAGGATTGCCGTTAAGTGGGAAACGAGGGGCGCTATGGCGCATATGAGAATCAAGGACATTGCTGCCGAGGCGGGCGTGAGCCCGGCCACCGTTTCGCGCTACCTCAACAACCGCCCTGGGCAGATGACCGAGGAGACTCGCGCCCGCATCGCCGAGGTTATCGAGCGCACGGGCTATCGTCCCCGTGCCGCCGCGCGCAACCTGCGTAGCTCGCGCACCAACCTCATCGGCGTGATTCTGGCCGACATCGCCAACCCGTTCTCGAGCGCCATGCTCGAGGGGCTTTCTGCCAGCGCTGCCGCGCGCGGCTGCTCGCTTATGACGGCCATTAGCGGCAACGACCCCGCCAAGGAGGCCGAATCGCTTACCAGACTTATTGATGCGGGCGTGGACGGCTTGGTCGTCAACACCTGCGGCGGCAACGACGAGGCGATCGCCGCGGCTGCGGGACGCCTGCCGGTTGTGCTGCTCGACCGCGACATCGAGGACGGCGGCATCGATCTGGTGACGTCTAACAACCGCGAGCTCGTCGCCGGGCTGGTCGACGCCCTGGCTGCCGCGGGCAGCGAGCGCCTGTGCCTGCTCACCGAGGCAAGCGACGACAGCCCCGTCCGTCGCGAGCGCGCCGAGGCCTTTACTAGCGAGCTCTCGCGCCGCGGTCTTGCCGGCGAGGTCGTCACGCTGGCCGACGGCGGCGCCGAGGGCATCAGCCGTCTGGACGAGGCTATTCGCGATTACGCAGGTAAAAAACTCGGTCTTATCGCCGTCAACGGCCTGGTCTTCTTGCGCCTGACCGAGGCACTGGCCCAGCTTGGCCCCTCGCTGCCGGCGGGCCTAAAGATCGCGACGTTCGACGACTATCCCTGGAACCATGTGCTCTTTGGCGGCGTGACCACGGCCGCGCAGGACACCCTGACGATTGCCGAGCGTGTGGTCGAGCGTCTTTCCGAGCGCATCGACATCGTCACCACCACGGTAGGCGAGGCCGCAAGGCTCGCGCCCAAGCGTATCGAGATCCCCGGCCACATCGAGTCCCGAGCCTCCACTTCGCGCTAAGCCACCGACCCACACTTGCCAGCTCGCGCACGTTTTTTGAGCGCCGGACACGCTTTAACCCTGCGGAAACATTTTTCTGCGATAGTATCTGCGATATAGAACAGTCGAAACCCGCCCGAAAGAAAGGGGAGCGACATGAACCAGCAGAACATCGATTACGTACTCCGCTCTGTAGAGCAGCGTGACATCCGCTTTGTGCGTCTGTGGTTTGTCGACATTCTCGGTCGCCTCAAGAACTTTGCCATCAGCCCCGAGGACCTCGAGGTCGCTTTTGAGGAGGGCATTGGCTTTGACGGCTCGGCCATCGAGGGCTTTGCCACGCCCGAGGAAGCCGACATGCTCGCGTTCCCCGATGCCTCGACCTTCCAGATCCTGCCGTGGCGCCCGAGCCACAACGGTGTCGCCCGCGTGTTTTGCGACGTGTGCACTCCCGATCGCAAGCCTTTCGCCGGCGATCCGCGCGATGCCCTGCGCCGTATGTTCCACAAGGCCGAGAAAGCCGGCTACCTGCTCAACGTTGGTGCCGAGCTGGAGTATTACTACTTCCCCGACGAGCATACGCCCGAGCCGCTCGACAACGTGGGCTACTTCGACCTTTCGGTGAGCGACGCCGCCCGCGACCTGCGCCGCAACACGGTCCTTACGCTCGAGAAGATGTCCGTGCCCGTGGAGTACACCTTCCACGCCGCCGGCCGCTCGCAGCACGGCATGAGCCTGCGCCACGCCGAGGCCCTGAGCATGTCCGACGCCATCACCACGGCCAAGCTCATCATTAAGCAGCAGGCCTACGAGAGCGGCTGCCACGCCTCCTTTATGCCCAAGCCGCTGGCGGGCGAGGACGGCAGCGCCATGTTCCTGTGCCAGTCGCTGTTCGACCACGATGGCAACAACGTCTTTTGGGGCGAGGACGACGAGAAGTACCATCTCTCCGACGTCGCCAAGCACTATATGGCCGGCATTCTGGCGCACGCGCGCGAGATCAGCGCCATCACCAACCCCACCGTCAACTCGTACAAGCGCATCACCACCGGCGGCGACTCCGTGCCGCAGTATGCCACGTGGGGTCTGCGCAACCGCGCGAGTATGGTCCGCATCCCGGTCTACAAGCCCGGCAAGCAGCTGTCCACGCGCATCGAACTTCGTAGTCCCGACCCCATGGCCAACCCGTACCTGGTCAACACCGTTACGCTGGCGGCTGGTCTCGACGGCATCGAGCGCAAGCTGGAGCTTCCGCCCGAGGCCACGGCCGAGACGCTCAAGCTCGACGGTCGTCAGATGCTCGAGGCCGGCTACGCGCCGCTGCCGCGCTCGCTCAAAGAGGCGCTCGACGTATTTGAGGACTCGCAGTTTATGAAGGATGCCCTCGGCGAGCACATCCACAGCTTCTTCCTTAAAAAGAAGCGCGACGAGTGGCATAAGTTCGAGTCCACGATCACCGAGTGGGAGATCAAGCACTACCTGGCGAACTCCTAATCGCGCTGGCTTGTTCCAGTACGATTGAGCTCATTTCTTTGGAGGCCGATATGTCCGAAAAGAGTGCCCTGTTCATGGCGCGCACGACGCGCTTCCACGAGTTTGCCCGCAGCCTGACGACCACCCTGGGTGTCGAGGTGAGCCTGGCCACCCCCGATTCGCCGACTGCGGCGCACGACTTTGACCTGCTGATCCTCGATTCCGATGGCATCCGCAGTGACCGTATCGATCAGATCGCCAAGTGGCTCGACGACCGCGGCGGCGTTCCCATGCTGGTGATCGTCGACGACGAGGCGCTCGGCACCCTGCGCCTGCCGAATCACGCGCATGCCGACTTTGTGTGCCCCACGGCGACGCCCAACGAGCTCAAGGCTCGTGCGCAGCGCCTGATGGGCGAGGAGGAGACCGTCACTGCCGACGACGTGCTCAACATCGATAACCTCGAGATCAACCTGGCTACCTACCAGGTGACGCTTGACGATGAGCCCATCGACCTGACGCTGATGGAGTACTCGCTGCTGAGCTTTTTGGCAACGCATCCCAACCGCGCCTACAGCCGCGAGGTGCTGCTGCACCGCGTGTGGGGCTTTGAGTACTGCGGCGGCACGCGTACCGTCGACGTGCACATCCGACGCATCCGCTCCAAGGTGGGCCCGCAGATCGCGGCGCACATCACCACCGTCCGCGGCGTGGGCTATCTGTTTAAGGACTAGATTTCCACCGCAAAGGGGACAGGCACCTTTGTGGTGGTTTT
>CABTZM010000095.1 GCA_902489295.1 uncultured Collinsella sp. | reverse complement strand
GCAGGTGGAGGACGAAAAGCGAAAACGCCCCTAACCGAGCAAGGTGACGGGAAAGAGGCGGGCATTGACCTTTTGGTCATGCCCGACGATTGACCGTCAGATTGCCGCTTAGGGGCGTTTGCAGCGTCAATTGGTTACGCGAAGACGATTAAATTATCCCTGTGTATCGCAGGCTTCTCGGCCAAATCTGCCAGCAGGCGGTTGCCGGCAATCTGGTCCTGGCGGCGTCCTGCCGCAAGTTCCAGCACGTCCGAATCGGCCTCGGCGATACCGCGGGCGACAACCATACCGCTCGGATCGCACACGTCGAGTACATCGCCCTCGGCAAACTGGCCATCGACCTCGCGAATACCCACCGCAAGCAAGGAAGAACCACGACTGACCAGCGCCTTCGCAGCACCGTCGTCAACCGTCACCGAGCCATGCGCCTTGTCACCAAGTGCAATCCACAGTTTGCGGGGCGCAATGTCCAGACGCTCCGCCGGCGGATCGAACAGCGTGCCAACGCTCTCGCCGCGGGCCAGGCGCACGAGCGCATCGGGCTCCTCGCCCGAGCAGATGACGCTCTGAATGCCCGCCGTCATGAGAATGCGGCTCGCGCGAATCTTGGTAATCATGCCGCCCGTACCCACCGATGTGGAAGAATCGCCCGCCGAGGCGATAATCTTGGCATCGATCTTATGCACGACCGGGACAAACTCGGCCGTGGGGTCCTCATGGGGGTTGGCAGTATAGAGCCCATCGATGTCCGAGAGCGTCACGCACAGATCAGCAGAAACCAGGCAGCTCACAAGCGCCGCCAGTGTGTCGTTGTCGCCAAACTTGATCTCATCGACGGTAACGGTATCGTTCTCGTTGACGACCGGCACCACGCCCAGCTCCACGAGGCGCAGCAGGGCGTCGCGCGCATGCAGGTAGGACGTGCGGCGGGCCGTGTCGTGGCGCGTGAGCAGTACGAGCGAGGTGAGCAGGTCGCGCGCATGGAACTCCTCGTCGTAGGCCGACGAGATGATGCACTGACCGGCCGAGGCGCAAGCCTGCAGGCTCGGCAGGTCGCCGACCGGCTTGCAGTCGAAGCCCAGCACGGGATAGCCACAGGCGATAGCGCCCGAGCTCACCACGACCAGGCGCCAGCCGAGTTCGCGCAGGGCTGCGGCCTGGTCGGCAAGCCCGCCGATAAAGGCGCGGTTGACCTTGCCGTCGGCGCCCACCACCGTGGACGAACCGATCTTTACCACCATCGTTTTATAAGAAGTCGTCATGCGTCAAACCAATCGAATGTTGAGCGGGCGGGCGAGAAAATGATCCGTTTTCCTCCGTCCCCTTCAGATCATTTTGCCCAGGGGAAGGCCGAAGCCGCGGCCATGTTCTTGCGCACGAGCTCGTCGCGTACCTGAGCCAGGCCCTGTTCCATACCCACCACGTAGGTCTGCGGATACAGGAAGCGCTTGAAAGCCGCGTCCAGATGATCGAGTGCCCAGGCACAGCGCTCGCGCGCGTCCGCGATGCTCTCACGCGGAGCCACCGCACTGCCACCGCGCACGATCGGCACCAGCAGCTCGCGATACTCGAGCTCGGACACATCGGTCACCAAGGCGGCATCGTTCACGGCCACAAGGGTATTGCCGCGCGCGGCGCCCTCCCCTGCCAGATGGTCCTCGTCATAGATCATGTCGCAGACCGGGCCGCCAAAGCCGTCGTAATAGCGGCGCACGCGCTGCACGCCGGGGATCGTGCGCTTGTAGGGCTGCTCGGAAAGCTTCACCACCGGCGTCCACGGGTCCGTCTCGCTCGCGCGGCGGGCCGAAAGCTTGTACACGCCGCCCAGCGCCGGCTGATCGTAGCAGGTCGCGAGCTTGGTGCCCACGCCAAAGCTGTCGATGGGCGCGCCCTGGTCGAGCAGCGACTGAATCGTGTACTCGTCCAGGTCGTTGGAGACCGAAATCCCCACATAGGGCAAGCCCTCGGCGTCAAAACGTCCGCGGACATACTTGGACAACTTAGCCAGGTCGCCCGAGTCGATGCGAATGGCCGACAGGCGCTCGCCCACCGCCTCCATCTCCTTGGCAACCGTAATGGCATGCTCGCAGCCCTCGCGTACATCGTAGGTGTCGATGAGCAGCGTGCAGTTCTTGGGGCTCGACTTGGCAAATGCGCGGAAGGCCTCGAGCTCGGAATCGAAGCTCATCACCCAGCTGTGCGCGTGTGTGCCAAAGACGGGGATGCCGTAGCGGCGACCGGCGAGCACATTAGACGTAGAGGAACAGCCGGCAACGTAGCTCGCGCGCGCGACGGCCAGGCCGCCATCGGGACCCTGGGCACGGCGCAGGCCAAACTCGGCCACGGGACGACCGTCGGCCGCCAACACCACGCGCGCCGTCTTGGTGGCGACAAGCGTCTGGAAGCCGACGATGTTGAGCAGCGCGGTCTCGAGCAGCTGGCACTCCAGCGACGGGCCGGTGACGCGCACCATGGGCTCGCGCGGAAAGACGAGCTCGCCCTCGGGCACGGCGTCAATGTTCACGTGCGCACGGAAGTTGCGCAGGTAGTCGAGGAATGCAGGCTTAAACATCGCGCCGCCAGCCGGAGCCTGGAGCGAAGCTAGATAGTCGATGTCCTCGGGCGTAAAGCGCAGGTTCTGGACAAGCTCGGGCAGCTCGGCGGTGCCGCACATGACGGCATACGCGCTGCCAAAGGGATGGTCGCGGTAAAACGCCGTAAAGCAGCCCTGCTCATTGGCCTTGCCGCTCTCCCACAGGCCCTGGGCCATAGTGAGTTCGTACAGATCGGTGAGCATTGCGATGTCGGTGGGATGCGAGATGTCGGTCAAAGCCATGGGGCGACCTTTCGGATGCGTTGTGCAGAGGTTGAGGGTTGGGCAAAGCGGGCGTGCGGGCATGACGCCCAATGCAAGCCGGTTAAACCAGGCCCATGCTGGTCATAAGCGTGTAGCCCATAAAGACGATAAACGCGATGAGGGCGAGCACGATGATGATTTTTTGAGCCGGAGCCATGCCGGGGATCTCATTCTCGCCCGCAGGCTCCTTGGAGGTGACCATGCGCTGGGCAAAGGTCATCTCGTCACGGCTCGGTTTGGGCTCGACGGACTTGGAACGAGCGGCCTTTTTAGGCTGAAGTTTGGGTGCGGCGGGCGCGGGCTTCGCGGCGGCGGGCTTGGGCGCAGGCGCGGGCGCAGGCTCGGATGCAACCTTCGCAGCGGCCTCCTCGGCCTTCTCGCGCTCGGCACGCAGGGCGGCCAGCTCCTCACGCTCGCGGCGCGCCTCTTCCTGGGCCTCGCGACGAGCCTTCTCGGCGCGGAGCTCTTCCAACTCGGCGCGCTCCTCGGCAGACAGTGGTTGGGACTCAAGCTCGGCCATGATGCAGCCCTTTCTTTTAAAAAAAGCCGCCGACACAATGTCAGCGGCTTATCAAATCCAAGGGTGGAGACGAAGGGAGTCGAACCCTCGGCCTCTGCCATGCGACGGCAGCGCTCTCCCAACTGAGCTACGTCCCCAGGACAAGTTGATATTTTACCTACGGCTCGCCAACTGTCAACGCCCAATACCCAGTCTTTTTGGGACGGGGCTGTTTTGACTACTTTTCGAACGCCCGAGCCACCCGATGATTATTTATCCCCCGTCCCAGAAAAATCATCGGCGAACGCACTACTTTGCGCTGGTGAGGACGCCGGTGGTGTCGAACGCCGGGGTAAAGCTCTCGTCTACCGCTCCGCCTTCTTGCCAGAACATCGTCGTAAAGCCCAAGTCGTCGGCATGATCGAGCACCTGCTCGTACTCCTCGCGCGTCACGGCGCGCGCCAACTCGCCGCCTTGCTCGCGCATGAGCGCATTGGGCGTGTACTGGTTCATGACCGAAATCGGCACGTCACCCACCGTCTGCCACACCAGGTCCAGCACGCGGCACGAATCGTCCGCATGACCCGGCAGCACCAGGTGACGCACGATGATGCCGCGCTTCATGAGCCCCTCGTCGTCCACCAGCTCTCCCCCGCGGCGCTCGATCTCGCGCGCCATCTGAGCCAGGCCAGACACGGCTACACGCGGGTAATCCTTAATATGAGAAAGCGACTGTGCAAGCGCCGCATCGGCATATTTAAAGTCGGTGAGCCATACATCAACCAGGTCACCCAGGGCCGCCACGGCACTCGCCCGCTCATAGCCGCTCGTGTTGTAGACGATCGGGATGTCCAGCCCGCGCACCCGCGCTGCGGCAATCGCGGCCGGCAGTAGGTGAGCGTAATGCGTCGCAGTCACCAGGTTGATGTTGTTGGCACCCTGGTCCTGCAGCTCCAGCATAATCTCGACCAGGCGCTCTGGCGAAATCTCAAGCCCGAAATTGCCCGTCGAGATCTCGTGGTTTTGGCAGTAGACGCATTTGAGCGAACAGCCGCTAAAGAAAATCGTGCCCGAGCCGGCCTCACCCGAGATGGGCGGCTCCTCCCACATATGGAGCGCCGCGCGGGCGACCTTAAGCGTGTCGTCGGCGCCGCACACGCCACGCGCGCCCTCGTCGCGTGCCGCTCCGCAACGACGTGGACACAAATGGCAGGCGGGCAAAAAAAGTTCGGTCAACGACGTCGGCATAAAAAAATGCTCCAAAACAACGATTCAGCAGATCAAACGTAAAGGCCCGGACCGCACAGACGGTTCCAAGCCCAAGGCGCCGTAATCGTCCGACACGAATTTTGTAATGTCAAGACTGGAATCAACAAAGTGCCGCTTTATGATGTAGGTATTCCGCCCCCCGCGGAGCAACTGGGTGAACCGTCGCGTTTATTTAGGGAGCCCACACAGTCGTACTTAGTACAGGTATCCTTCGTTGTTAAGGACGCTGGAACAGTCGATGAGGGCACCCACCTGTTTTAGGTGGGTTCATTTTCGTAACGTGGGGGGTGGTTTTCTTTTGCCGATTTTGGCAAAAATTGCCATCACAGATCCCGTATGACATCCAACGGCACACGGCTGAACCCCCGCCACCATCCCAATATCTGGTAAGCGCGTGATAATCGCACGGCGCAAACCCCCGCACCCCCTCGGTCGAGTATCATGGGTCAGCTATGTCCTTTTGCGCGTAGCGCCCTTTGACCTTTTCCTTCGACGCTTGGCGGTTTTTCGATTCATGGCTTCCTCCACGAGCTTCATACCGTACTTATGCGTGGCGGCCGCTGCCTTTATCACGACCTTTCTCACGGTACCCCTGGTCAAGCGTCTGGCGATTAAGCTCGACGCCGTCGACTATCCCTCAAAGCGCCGCATTAACACCAAACCCATCCCGCGCATGGGCGGCACGGCAGTCTTTTTGGGCCTCGTCGTTGCCTGCATCGTGCAGATCCTGGGCACCTGGTACCTGGGCTGGCCGCCCGTTTTGGTACCGCACCCGCGCCTGCACATCAGCTACCCCGTGCTGGCACTCTCCTTTACCGTGATCTTTGCGACCGGCGCGATCGATGATGTCTTCCAGCTCAAGCCCAAGCAAAAGCTGGCCGGCCAGGTGCTCGCCGCGCTCATCGCCTGCATCGGCGGCTTAAAAATCGGCGTCATCATCAACCCGTTTGCCCCCGGCGAGATCATGCTTGGCTGGCTCGCCTACCCCATCACCGTGATCTACCTAGTGGCGTTCACCAACATCATCAACCTCATCGACGGCCTCGACGGCCTGGCCACGGGCATTTGCGGCATCGCATCGTTCACCATGTTCACGATGGCCATGCTTTCGGGCCGTATCGACGCCGCCGCGCTCTCCATCGCGCTCTTTGGCTCGTGCGTGGCTTTTCTGCATTACAACTTCAACCCCGCGAGCATCTTCTTGGGCGACTCGGGGTCGCTGCTGCTGGGCTTCGCTTTGGGCTCCATCTCGCTGCTCAACGTGAGCCGCACCGCCGCGCTCACCTCGCTCATCATCCCGCTCATCGTGGCAGGCGTGCCCATCATCGACACGTTCAGCGCCATCGTGCGTCGCAAGCGCGCCCACATTAGCATCGGACAGGCCGACAAGGGCCACATCCACCACCGCCTGATCCAAGAGGGCTACAACCAAAAGCAGGCCGTGCTGCTCATCTACGCCTGGTGCATCATGCTTTCGGCCGCCGCCGCCGCAATCAATCAGGTCGAGGTGCCCACGCGCGTGCTCATCTTTGTCGTGCTCGCCATTGGCTCGGCTGCCTTCGCCAAGCACCTGCACCTGTTTGAGCCCGTCCTGCGGCACCATTACAACAAGCGCACACACGAGGACGAGCTGGTAACCCCCGACGATCCCGCTTTTAAGCAGGAGGAGCAAGCAGCCGAGGAACGTAAAGAAGAGCGTCACCACAAGCTCTAGGATAAGCTGCCGAAGATGCGCCCAGGCAACGCTGGCCAAGCGCAGCCGCGCCGCACCCATCGCACAAGCCGCCCCTCTCCCGCCCCTCGCCTACTTACGCCCTACCCCTTTTAATAAACGCGTTATCATCTTGACCAATACGCATACGTTAGGAGCAATCATGCCAAACGAGAACAGCTACGAAGTCGCGCTGCAAAAGAGCAACGCCATTCGCGAGGGCCTGGCAAAGACGCCCGAGAAGTTCACCATGCTCACCGGCGACCGCCCCACCGGACGCTTGCACCTGGGTCATTACTTCGGCACCCTCAAGGGCCGCGTGGAGTTGCAGAACATGGGCGCCAAGACCAACGTGCTCATCGCCGACTACCAGGTCATCACCGACCGCGACACCACCGAGCACATCCAGGACAACGTGTACAACATGGTCATGGACTACCTTGCCTGCGGCATCGACCCCGACAAGACCATGATCTACGCGCACTCCGCCGTGCCCGCCGCAAACCAGCTCATGCTGCCGTTCCTGTCGCTGGTGTCCGAGGCCGAGCTGGCGCGCAACCCCACGGTCAAGGCCGAGATGGAGGCCTCGGGCCACGAGCTTACCGGCCTTCTGCTCACCTACCCGGTGCACCAGGCCTGCGACATTCTGTTCTGCAAGGGCAACGTGGTGCCGGTCGGTCGCGACCAGCTGCCGCACATCGAGCTCACCCGCACCATCGCTCGCCGCTTTAACAACCGCTACGGCAAGGTATTTCCCGAGGTCGAGGCGCTGCTGTCCGAGACCCCGCTGCTGCCCGGCCTTGACGGTCGCAAGATGAGCAAGAGCTACGGCAACGCCATCAATATTTCGATGACCGCCGAGGAGACGGCCAAGCGCATCAAGAAGAGCCAGACCGACTCCGAGCGCATGATCACGTTTGATCCCGAGAACCGCCCCGGCGTGTCCGGCCTGCTTTCGACGGCTGCCATCTGCACCGGTCGTTCCGAGGTCGAGATTGCCGATGAGATCGGCATGGGCGGCTCCGGCCAGCTCAAGAAGTACGTGACCGAGGCCGTCAACGAGTACTTCGCCCCGATCCGTGAGCGTCGCCAGCGCTACGAGAACGACCTGGATTACGTCAAGGACGTGCTGCACGAGGGCAATCGTCGCGCCAACGAGATCGCCGAGCAGACCCTGGCCGAGGTTCAGGACGCCATGGGCATGGTGTACTAGACCGATCTGCTGGCTTGAGCTGTCGATTGTTTTAGGGCGGGCGCTACGGCGTCCGCCTTTTTTGGTGCCCGACCGGTTCGGCTCTGCCCGTTGCACTCCCCCGACAAACAGGAACAGGCCCGCTGGCAGTAAGTTGCCAGCGGGCCTGTTCCCGAAGTACACCGTTGAATCGCACAGAGGGGAGGAATGCGAATCAAACTCAACAGGGCAGGCTTTTTCATCGCCTATTGCCTGCTCCGTTGCTGAAACCAATATAGTTCACCGTGGTTTACTTTCTAGCGTCAATATGCGCCGCCATACCTTCTCCATAAGTTAGCCCCGGTAAACCTGCAACGGAAAACCACCACGAAGGGGACAGGCACCTTTGTGGTGGTTT